>JADEXJ010000030.1 GCA_015207195.1 Pleurocapsales cyanobacterium LEGE 10410 | reverse complement strand
ATGAGGATATTAGTCGTCTCTCACCCACTCGCTACAGACATATAAATCCCTACGGAAAATATCAGTTTGATATTGAGACGGAATCAAAGAGAACAAAATTGCGACCTCTGCGTAAACCATCAAAAACCCAAGTTAAATAATCCTAATTATACGTCCAGCGTTGTTTTCTGTTCCGTTACTATCGGATCGCCTCATTGAAATCAATTCTCTCTCGATTTCGGCTGCGCGTGAGGCGAATGCCTCACCAGTCGTCGTTAGACGACGATCTGCGCTACGCGCTGCCCCAGCACTTAGCAATCAAGACATAATCTATCTATGTTATTTTAGGAGGTCGCCAACCCCATCAAAACTAGTATTTCTAAACTAATATAATTCAAACTTATTAATTGACGAAACCATAGGTATTTCAGCCTCTATAAGTACATAAGCAAAACTTAAGCGTACAAATATACCAAGATCGCGACTACCAATTGCCAGTACCCCCAGCCATTATTCCCCGAAATCGGTATTACGTGTAATTGCCCAAAATTTGGTAGAATTACAGACATGAAAGTAGCAGGAAATGGGCAGGGGAAAGTGTTAACCGCCAACGAGTTGAAGCGGTTATTTAGTGATGGGTTTATTAGATCACGCGATCGCACTCTATTTGCCATTTGTCTTTTTACTGGCTGTCGCATCTCCGAAGCCCTGGCTCTACAGGTAACGGACATTAGGAATAAAACCATTACCTTTCGCAAATCTACCACGAAAGGGAAGTTAAAAACCCGTAACATTGACATTCCTGCCCCTTTAAAGCAGTATTTATCCGAATATCAGCCAGCATCGAATCCTTATAACCCTTACCTATTTCCCAGTCGCCAAGGTAAAGGCTTGAGTCGTTCGATGGCGGATAAGATTCTGCGAGCTGCTTGTCTTCGTATAGGTGTCGAAGGGGTTAGCACTCATAGTTTTCGTCGAACCGCCCTGACTCAGATGCACAATGCAGGTATTCCTCTACGGCATATTCAAGAGATTTCAGGACACAATGATTTGGGAACTTTGCAGCGGTATTTGGAGGTGTCGCCAGAGCAGAAAAAACAGGCAGTATCTGTAATTGGTTGGTAGTCATTCTCTACTTTGACGTTAAACTAAGTCGGACAGTCACCCATTCGACTCGTCTGCAAAACGGGTCAAAACTAGCCAGAGTAATACTAGGGGCAATCTGGCTAGTTTTGCAGTTTTCAGTGGTTGAGATGATCGATAATTTTTTTCAAGCGTCCTAGAGATTATTTCCATAAACTCTTGTTGATGAATTAGGTGAAGATGTATTCGAGCAGGTAAAAGGGGGAACTATGGCTTCTCCTCCTATCGGTCCCGATTCTAAGTCTGGTATTTCAACCCCTTACTCTCCATTTACTACAAAAGTTGGTTCTTAATTTCTCAAATTTCACTGGTAAAAATCTAACCCACACTGGAAACTAAATGATGAACTCCTCAAGCCTATACTTTGCAAAATCTTTATCGATTATTCATTAATTTCTGAATGGAGAGTAAAATGGAGTACCAAAATGCAGTTTTAGATGACAAAGAACTTCAAAAAAATTTAAAAAGTATCAATCCCAAGTTTGGCGATCTTTGTACCCGCGTAGCAGGTGAAGTTTGGAGTCTGCCGTTAATTGACCAAAAGACGAAAGCTTTAATCACGATCGCCGTTGATGTTGTCAATCAGGATCAAACAGGGCCCGGGAGTCCTTTTGCCGCACACGTACACATGGCTCTCAAGCAGGGAGCCACGCTGGAGGAAATCGAGGAGTTACTTTTGTTTATGTGCGTTTACGGGGGATTTAACAAAGCTGTCGGTTGCTTTGGCACACTCAATGAAATGTTCAACTCCTCATTATAGCTTTTGTAAGGTGCAATTTCAGTTGTCTCAAGTATGCTTTTAACAAACTGAATAAAAAGCTAATTTTTCTTATGGTTATCCAAAACATTGATTCTTTGAATTTTGTAGTAAACGAAAACCATAAACTCTTGCGCCTACACTAAAATTTTCTCTGTTAACTGTATTTCAGAACCTTTGTCTACTTTTTTTGCAAACAATTTCTGTTGACTGAAGAACTAGAAACTGCTTGTAGAGGATTATAAATCCCAAGAAATAGCCACCAAAAAAAAGCAAATTTTTGAATAACCATAACCAATTACCATGCTGGAACAAAAACTAATTTTATCCCAATCGAATGGTTCCTCTCAAGAAGGCCAAAGATCCCAAAGCTTGCTCACGCCGCGAATTAATTATTATAAAGATTTAGTAGCAGATTATTCTCGATCTGGACTTGTTGGAAACGAGCTAGCGAAAAAACTTATCAAGAAAGCAGAAGAAATTGTGGCAATGAAAGAAGAAACTTTGCCACAAATAAGTCCTGATTATACGCTCAAACAAATCGAACAAGAAAATCGAGAATGGTGGCCAACTCATTGCGAAGCCTTAAGACAGGGAAGAGGCGATATTTTAACGGGCGAATATCGCGACGATCTGGTCTATTTATGTCAGGACGGTCCGTATCAAGGCTTAGAACAACAAAAAGAGCGTGAGAAGCATTGGTGGGCATTAATTGCACAACCTGGAGTCACTATGTGTTGGCCTATTGTTATGTTCCATGGAGAATTTACTTACTTTGAATGGAAGTGTGTAGACGACGAGACTAATGAAACAATTGCTAAAGGAAATGTAACCTGGGTTCGACGCGGCCACCGAGGAGCCTGCTATCTTAAAACCGAGCAACTGACTTTCTATCGCGATGTTTTTGCTCCTGGCGAGTTACTGAGATTGATGACCACAGTTTGATGTAGGAAAGGTTGGACTTTTTTTAGTAATCCCATCCTTGCTGATTCCAGACTCTTTTTCTGCCTGTTTCTTGTTCTATCCAGCGAGCTACCTTTACTTCGGTTCAGATTTTCCATCACTTTGTTTTGCTTGAAGAGCTTGAGTTAATTTTTGAACCTGTTCATCAGATTTGTAGGGACTACCCAAGATAGTGGTGCAATGATTGGTAAAGCTATTATCAATTATTGCGATGCTTGCAATAAAACTTAATATAAGTGGGTAATAGACAGGTTAGGTTGTTAGGACAAGTAGAAGCAGGGAAAAGGGTGACTTTAAATCCTCAAATAGATGGTACGGTGCAGAGAATTTTAGTCAGAGAAGGCGATCGCGTAACTCCAGGGATGACGGTAGCAATTCTCGATGATGCCGATCCGAGATTGGCTTTGGCTGAAGCTAAAAGAGCGAAAAAAATTTGACTAGGAGAAGATTGAATTATGGCTTCACAACTGGAGAATGCATATATTATTGGGCAAGATAACTTCAACGAATGGAGTCAAGGGTTTGATAAAGAAGGCTATTTAAAGGTCTTACCTCATCCAGAGGAGAAGATCCCCTTTAAAGATCCTTTTAAGGATTGGCAAGAAGGTCGTCCGGGTAATTACTTCTCAAGTTGGGGACCAGACAAAGAACTCGATATATCTCTGGCAATAGAAGATCTCGAACAAATCGAGATTGATGGTTTTGGAATTTTAAAAGCAGGAGATGGCGAAATACCCTGGCTCGGTCACCAAACTCCCTTTGAATTTCTCAGGGGATATAACGGCACAGTACCCGGACCACTGCTGATTGCAGAGCCAGGAGATACGTTAAACATAGAACTCGAAAATAACTCAACGAATCCAGCGCAGAACTCTAACTTTCACTTTCACGGAGGACACGTATCACCTCTAGGTCATGGAGACAATGTTCTTTTTGGATTGGAGTCGGGAAAAACCTGGGATGTAGATATTGAAATTCCAGATAACCAGCCTCTAGGATCTAGCTGGTATCACCCCCACTATCACGGACTAACCAACGAACAATTAGCATCAGGATTAGCAGGTCTGTTAGTGGTTAACCCCCAACACGATCTCCAAGATCTTGACAAATGGAATCCGGAAGAAATGCCCATGCATTTCATGGCTATCAATAGCTTTGGTATTCAGCAAACCAATAGAAAGGGAAATCCAGACGATCCCCTCAATCAAGACCCCAATCTGGAAATTCCTGCCGGTACGCCGCTAGAAGTTTTAGACAAGACTGAAAATGGTGAGAAGGTTTACGAACTGTCGGATGCAGTTGGGATCGGTTTTAACGCTCTCCCTGAGTCCTACGACCCCGAAAATCCCACAGGCGTTCCAGAACAATTTCTCTTTGAATATGGGGGAGGAGTCTTAGCAGAACCTGTAGAAAATGCCATTCATACTGTCAATGGTCAATACAATCCCACCCTCGAACTCAAGACGGGCGAATGGAATATGTTCACATTGGCTAATATGGACATTAATGCCCATCATGTCGTGCAATTGGTAAAAAAGGAGGGTGACAAACTTATTCCCCAAGAAGTTTCTTTTGTAGGTATCGATGCAAATACCTTCGGCGGTTTAGCAGGAGATAAAAGCAAGCAGATAACGGAGTTTCCAATCCTCAATCCTGGGGGGAGGAAATCTATCTTAAAGTGGTTTGAAGAACCAGGCACCTATTACCTTCTCTCCAATGGAACAGAAGAGATTCTGGGCGATGATGCTCCAGTGTTAACTGAAGATGCGGGATTTGACGATGGTCGCTTTACTTGGGGACCTCAAGTTTTGTCAACCATTGAAGTGACTGGCGATGAGGTTGCGACTGGTCCGTTGCCCGAAGCCTATGAAACTTTAGAAGAACAAAGCCAGGAAACTGACGAACTTGTCGAAGCAGTAAAGAACGGCGATGTCGATAAAGAGCGTAAATATATCTGGTCGGCAAACATCGGCGGCGCGCTTGCAGAAGGTAACGCTCCAGACGATACGGAAGTATTATCGTTCGAGGGAACCTACCGCATTAATGGAGAATATTTTTCTACTGACGGTAGCAGCATGACCCCAGTAGCAATGCCGATGCTGGACACTACAGAAATGTGGACGATTGTCAACGAATCTGGGCTGAGCGATCCCAGCTTACCGCAAGATCTTCCTCTAGTCGAATTTCATCCGTTCCATATTCACCAGAATGAATTTATTGTTTCAGAAATCAACGGTATCCCAGTTGAAGATATGGCTCAGACTTACTTAGCTGGGGTCTTGGGGGATACTATTGCATTACCACCAACCCACGAACCTGGCACGCCTACGCCAGAAAACCCTTATGGTACACCACAACAGGACGGCGTTCCCTCGGAAGTCAAAATCGCCATGAACTTTAAGGACTTTCCTGGTACTTACGTAAATCATTGCCACATTCTGTTCCACGAAGATGCGGGGATGATGGCACCCGTCAAGGTTATCCTGAATACAAGAGATACTTGGTTAGGAGTGGGAAATAAAGAAGGCGATCCTGATGGAACAAAGGTAGAATTAAATCGGGCTAATCAGCTTCAAGAACGCATTAGCCTAACCCCCTATGGAGAAGAATTCACTGGAGGAATAGACCTCGCTATTGCAGATATCAATTACAAGCGGGACTTCGATCATTACAACGTAACCGATAACGTCACTGATGTTGTCACGGTGCAAACTTCTTTGGAAAACTCACAGAATGAGTTTTCCGTTAAAGTATTCGATGGCAAAACACTCATTGACAAGCAGGAAAAAGAACGCAAGGAATTTGACGGTCAGGACGAAGAGCTACTGATTACAGAGTTCGCTCCTTTTCAGGAGATCGATGTATCGCCAGAACAAGTCGCCTCAGTAGCAGCAGGCGATATTAACGGCGATGGTCACTCAGACATAGTAGTGGGGATCGGCGGAGGAGTTTCGCCACTGATTGAGATTTACAGTGGTAAAAATTCCGAGCTGCTCAGTCGTATTGCTCCTTTTACCTCAGAAGAAGCGTTTGACGGCAAGATAAACCTGGCGGTAGGAGATGCGACAGGAGACAACTTTGGCGATATCATCGTAGGTCAGGGCAGCGGTGGACAAGGACTAGTGGAAGTTTACAGCGGCATCTTAATTGACGGTCAAGGGACTTTAGATGGCACTGAAACAGCACGGCAAACCGCATTGCTGTCTGAGCCTTTTCAACCCTACGGCGACTCTTACCAAGGGGAAATTGAGGTTACATCTGGCCACATACTCCAGAGACCGGATGAGCCAAATGATCGACCCGTTCAAACCCATTATGCCAACATAACCACAATGGCAGTGGATGGTGCACCTGACGGTCACGAGCAGCTCAAGGTGTCTACTTATCTTGCAGATCATGGACATGGAGAAGGGTCTTATGGAGAAGAGCCTCACGGAGGAGAGTCTCATGAAGAAAGCTCCGAACACTCCTCTGAAATTCGTCTAGAAACAGAATTTACTCCTGATAGTGAAATTGAAGAGTTTTCAGGAACCTTTGCCGATATTCCAGACTTACCGCGGGGCGAACCAGTTCTGTTTAGTCGCACCAAAAACAGCGAGTCTCAATTAATCCATCTTCAGGAAGAGAATGCCCCCACATCTATTAGCCTTTCTTCTCCTACTCAGTCATCTCAAGAGGTTTTCGGTACTACAGGTAATGATGTTTTAGATGCAAACGTTTTAACGGACGACTTTAATGACAGCGGCAATATTGTCTTTGCTGGTAGCGGTAACGATCTCGTCGATACTAGTGCTTCTATCGGACAAAACCGTATTTATGGTGGTGGTGATAATGATGAGTTGATAGCTGGAAACAGCGATCGCTTGGTTGGCGGTGCGGGGAATGACATACTCGATGCTTCTCTGGGTGAGGATAACAACCGTATTTATGGCGATGAGGGAGATGATATATTTTTTCTCGGACGAGGCGAGCGACTGGTTGGCGGTGCGGGGAATGATACTTTCTCCGTCGGTTCTAATGGTGGTAATACCCTTACTGGTGGCGAAGGTGCAGATCGATTCTGGGTTGTTAATGCCGAGTTACCAGATTCTGCTAACACGATCGCTGACTTTGAACTCAATGTTGATGCGATCGGTATTGCAGATTTTGGTAATTCGCCCAACCTCAGCTTTGGTGAAGATAATGAAAGTAACGCTACCCTTACTTTAGATGGTCAATTAGTTGCAACGTTCTTGGGAATTACTCAAGACGAACTAGCTACAGCTACCTTCTCTTTCGGTTAATCGAACTATCATAATGCACCATCACTTCAAGCACATCAGGCGTAAGGCAACGATTCGGATACTGTTGGCGAATTCAATTCAGGTGCTTGCCTATGGGCAGCTGTGGGATAGGGAAACTGCTTATGTATGCAAAGCATCATGAACAGAGTATTCACAAATCAAGGACAGTTCAAAAACCTACCGCATCTCTGCTAACCACCATGACTGGGGAATCCTATCAACCCGCCAGAATTTATTATCAAGTTGGTCAGAAAAACCCAGCACGTTTTTGCCAGAAATTGTTATATTAAGCAAGTTCAACTTATTTATCTATTTAGTTTTAAGAGTATTCAACACAGACTCGACAGCACTAATGTATCCTCGATCGTTGAGAGCATTAGGGGAGACTCGCCCTGTTTCCACTCCAACCTGTACCAATTTTTCTGCATTAATATTTCTAAAAGAGTAAGCAGAGATAAGTGCTTGGAAACTAGGAATACCTTGCTCAGTAAAATAACCGCGATGTGCTAGATAGACGAGATTGACGGGCGAAGTTTCCGCGCCCTTAATTAGTATTGTGCTGTCTAAAGTCTTATAGTTTATGGCTGTTTCTGATGCCCGAACGGTTGGTAAAGCTGCCACGAACAAAGTAGAAATAATAGCAATCGCAAAACGTTTCATCTGACTTTCTCCTATTTAATTAATAATTTTGGTTAATTTAGCCTTGAACTCGCAGGGCAAACGCAAGAAAAATTAAGAGTCAAATGAGTTAGAGTATAAAAGAAGCTTCGATTCCAGAACTTTGAGCAAATACCTGGTATCCATGCTGGCTCGTTTCGCCGTCTTGATGCAGTTGCTGCACGAGCAAGGCTCGAAGTCGCCTCTAGCGAAGCTTCCAAGCGTCGCTAGAGGCGGGTAAACCGCGCCAGTTCCTATTTATCCTCGAATGAGGACAACGGAGGGAACCTTCGCAGGGTCGCACCGCAAAGTCACATCCAATACCCAATGAAGTTAATTTTCGCGCTTACCAATGTTTGAGCATCAGGAGGTAAAAAGCTAAGGTAGAACATCACTTCAGTAGTCGTTTTATTCCACCTCTGCCATATTTAACCAACTGCTATGCTTTGGACTGTAATGAAACTCCAATTTGTCCAACAATTACTATTTCCTGCTGGAGTTTGACTTGCCCGCGATCGCAATTAGATAGGCTTCTTTTTCTATTTTCTAAAGTTTCTGACATCAACGAATCGCACCTAATCAAACCCCGAAGTAAGAACACACAGATGGTTAGCTAGCTTCTTCCAATAAGCAGCAGCAAGATTGTTAAAAAAGGAATCATTGTTGTTAAACTATGCACCTCAGGTGTCATCGACATACCAGAAGACATTAAATAATTATGGCTTGGTTGCCATATAATGGAGATAAGGAGAATCACAACCAGCAATATTTTCTTACTCATATTTCAGCTTTTTAGTAACTAACTTTTGACAAATCTCAAACTTCTCGTTCAAAATTTATCTCCAAGCAATTGTCAGTGCTAGCGTCTTCATGTTGCACCTATACGCCAACTGTTTGCCTCTCTTGCTTTTGAATTTCCTCTAAAAATATGTTCATAAATTCATCTACTGAATCGGGATGTTTGCCTGTAATTAAGCCGCCATCGATACACATTGTTTTGGTTCCATTACCATCAAACATAACGATGCCTCCAGCATTTTGGACATCGCAAATTAGATTATGAGCACAGGTAACCTGGCGATTTTTAAGAAGTTCTGGTGCCGCACAAAACAACCAAAGGCTATGGCAGATAGTGCCAATCTTTAAACGATTGGCATCCATAGCCTTGACAGCCTTGCGGAGAAACTTAATAGCAGGAGCTTGATTGGGTTGACCAAGTTGAGGATGCGCTTCATACCGAAGGCGATCCGTTGCATAGGCACCGATTAAAATGATGCCTTGATAATCTGTAGGGTCAACATCGTTTACTTCTACTTTAACCGTAACTTCTTCTGTCAGTTCGTTTCCTTTGAAGGTTAGTTCTTCTTGATTCCAAAGATGAGATATGTACTCTACTTCATAGCCATTCGCTGGAAAAAACTCATTGAATCTTCGGAACTCAGTGTCATCGAAATGCTCTTCAATAAGTACACCAATTTTCCCTTTAGTCTGGGAATTTATATTTGTCATATCTATTTTCCTCCTAAAAACTAGATAGATCTAAAATCTTTACCCAAAAAGTAAGACTTTAGCAGGCAGACCAACTCTGTATTGTGGTCATATTTCTTTGCCTTTGTTTAATAATCTTTCCAGAGTAATTAAGTTTTAGCCAGTGAAGATTGAGAATTTAAAAAAAATTAGGTCATCTTTTATAATCCACTAACCAATACTGTTCGGTTAACGACTAATCAGCAGGTGGGACAAACGAAAAGGTGAGTGGTAAAAGTTTGGTTATGCACTTCTGTGTGTGACGAACGCATGATTCATGCAAGAAGTCTAATATATTAGGGCGTGTCATCAATAAAAAACGAGACTAAGACAAACATCTCTACAAAGCGCGTCGCTTCAGAAAAAGTTTCTTCGCCAAACTATAGTAATCGGGCAATTGCAACCTGTTAAGATCGAACCACAGTCATTTTTTTAGGTTTCACTTATCTTGCTGGATCTGTTGTTTGGCTTTATTGATAAAACGCTATATGATATTACCAGTCTATTTAGCTGTTATTATCATTTGGTTTAAAGTTGATAATGTGACCTAGTTTCTTTTTTAACTTCTTAAAAATCCCTGGAAAAGTTTTTTTAGGTACTTAAGATAATTAGTAACGTTTGTAATTTGTAACCAAGGTACCTAAATAAATGAAGGATACGAAAACTCCGTATTTGTTGAGGCAAATTTGCCAAGTTCTCTTTACACTAAGTTCAAAGTCTTCTGTACGCAGACATGAGTTACGATGTGTTCTGTTTTGTACAACCTCATCAATTGATGGGTAAAGGCAGAAGCTGACTAATAAGCTGGGATAGCAAAAGCTTTTTTCCTCTTGTTGATCTTGTCTAGAAGACGACACAAACCTAAAGGCTTTTTAGAATTCTGTTCTAAAACAATATCTAAATTACCTTGGCTCTAATTCGTTTTGCGACCAAAAAATGTAAACGTGGTTTTAAACCCTAAGTTTGCCGACACGGGATCTAAAACCGCCACAATTGAATTAACTGTTTTATAATTATCCATGAATAATAACATAGGTGTGACAAAAAAACAAGTCCACGAGATTTCCTTCGCCGATCTTACTAATGCTGAATGGGCGCAGATTTCACCAGACAAAGTAATAGTAGCCACTGAAAGCCGTACTTGGTTGTATCAACCCCGTTCTGCGGACGATCGCTTTACCAAACCGATGAAAGGCGCAGGTAGTATCCCTACCACTCGCAAGTTATTAGACGGTGCGATCGCTGCTGCCAAATACACTATAAATTCAAATTTCCGACCGCCTGCGTTGACTTCCACGCGCTGGATATGGCGACTAGCTGGTGCTTACCATCTATGTCACCCAACCCTAGAACTGATGGAAGAAGCCAGCGTAGGTTTTTATATGACTGGTTGCTGGAGTTTGGCAGAGTGGGCAGCACAGAAAGCCAATGAAGAGCAGGGTCACGATCGACTTGCTCTGCGCGATATTCAGTCAATGGGATACGATCCCGAAGCTGTAGTAAAGGCACTCATCCCCCCTGCCGCCGTAGCCTTGATAGATTACTTTACCCGCAGCGTAGAAGATTTAGATCCTATCGATTGTGTAGGCTACTCCTATACGATGGAGCGTTTAGCCTTGGGTGTTGATAAAAAGTATATCCAGAAGGTAGAGGATTTACTAGTACCAGGTATAAATGCCACTCGTTGCCTGCGCGTACACAGTAGCGTAGGTGCAGACATAGAACATACAGAAGAGACAGTAGAAATGGTAGCAGGGCTTACTGCAAAAGAACGTACCCGCATAGCGAGAGCCTGTTATGAAACTGCACTGATGTGCTTTAGCCCACCTAGCGAGGGCTATATATCAGATAAAGAAATTCAGCAGATTTTAGAACCGCTCAAAATCACCGATATGTCTGCGGGGAAAAGCTGATTCGGGTATTTCGCATTAAACAAAGAATCAAAAAGAACCTATTTCCAGCATTTGTAAATTACTGTTCCAAACAAGAAAATTAAGGAGAATTAAAATGAAAAACGCAACTATTACTGAAATCAAGTACGTTGAAAATAGCCTCGAAGTTTTAAATGAGTTTGTAATTGAGATTGATTTAGATAGTATTTTAGTTGAGGAATACGAGCGAGGATTGACAGGCGACATCTTTGCGGGTCATTAATAGATTTCGGTTATCCCTACCTTTAATGAATTGGGCTAGATCTAAAAATCAATATTTCTAATCATTTAGCCTCTATCTAACAAAGTTCAAAACTGACGGTTCACCTTTGTAGGGGCGTTGTAGAAGCAACGTCTTTACAAGCATATGTTCAAAACATTCACTAATGCTATATTTACAGCAGTTGGAAAAAAAATATATATAGACAGCCCAAGGTAGCCTAAATTCCATTTTTAGGTGGTTTTTTATTCAGTTTTGATAAATTCAGGTAGAATCTATGATATTTTTCCCTTCTTCAATAAGCTTTTCTAAGTCCGATTGCCATTCATCTTCCTTTTCAAAGTCACGCCAATTGGTCTTAGGTTTGGCTGGTTTAAATATTTGCTCAAGCAGCATCACTATAAAGTTTTGAGTTGTCATACCGATAGCTAAAGCATACCGAAAAATATGGTCGCTTAGGTATCGGGGCAACCAAAAAAATTCTGATTCTGGTTCAATTGTTTCTTCTGTTCCGTTTAAAAATGCAGAAATATTTTGGGCAGTAATTTTGTGAGGAACAATCGTTTCTACGATCGCTCTCCACCGCCAGATTAATTCCGAACCAGTAAAGCAAGATAATAATCTCGCTTGGGATTCATTTCTGGGAAGTACTGAAAAGCCGTTTTCAATTAGTTCAAGAATTACTCTAGAAGCGTTGATAAGGCGATCTATATAGCTACGACTCCTGCCCAACTCTATGTGGCAGTAATCTGTAAAATTATCGTATTTTTCTTTATACAATCTCATTGCCCTGATTTTAAAGGCGATTAATCCTGTCTCTACAAAAGCTAGAGAGTTTAGTCGAATTTGATGAGTCACCTCATCTAAATCAAAATCACCTTCAATCTTTTCCTCCAGTTCAATAGCCAGGTTATGAAGCGTAACGATATCAGAGTGATCGCTTATTTCTACTTCATAGTCCTGGTATAGAGAATCATAGGGATTAGCTATCAGTAGCCCCCAGCACTTTCAGCGTAGCAATAGTTGCCTTCGTTGACCCTGTAACATCGGTAAGATTCATGTGCTCGTAAGGTCTTTTAGCTCTCATAATTTTGAGGCATTCACCTGTTGCTACATTCCATAGTCTAATTGTCTCATCATCACTACTACTTGCCAGTGTCCGACCATCGGGACTAAAGGCAACTGACCAAAGCCAACCCTCATGTCCTTGCAAAGTATTTTTATATTCACCAGTATTTGTATTCCACAATTTAACTGTGTGTTTATGACAACAGCCGCCAGCCAGCGTTTGTCCGTCCGAACTAAAATTTACTGTCTGTAACATCATAGTATCTTCTTTAATAATTCTGAGGCATTCACCAGTACTAACACTCCACAATCTCAATGTTCGATCTGAGCTAGTACTCGCCAGTATCTGTCCATCTGGACTGAAGGCTACTGCGTAAATCCAACTCGTATGCCCCTCTAACGATTTTTTACATTCACCAGTGCCAACATCCCACAGCTTAACTTTCTGATCTAAAGAGCCACTAGCTAATATCTTTCCTTGAGGACTAAAAGCTACTGACCAGATTGCGGCTTCATGTCCCTTACAAATTCTTGCCTGAGCGGTAGAAATATTTCGTAATCTTATTGTTTTATCATCGCTGCTACTTGCCAACGTCTGACCATCTGGACTAAAGGCTACCGACCAAACTGGAGCGTTATGTCCATTAAAAGTTTTGAGGCATTGACCAGTACTGAGATCCCACAACCTTACTGTTTTATCATCGCTGCTACTTGCCAACGTCTGACCATCGGGACTAAAGGCTACCGATCTAACAGCACTATTATGTTCATTAAAGGTTTTGAGGCATTGACTAGTGCTGACGTTCCATAACTTTACCGTTTGGTCGCGACCACCACTTGCCAACGTTTGACCATCGGGACTAAAGGAGACTGAAAATACCTGATTAGTATATCCATTAAAAATTTTGAGGCATTGACCAGTACTGACATCCCATAACCTTACCGTTTGGTCGCGACCGCCACTAACCAAGATACTACCTTGTGGACTGAAAGCGATTGAGAAGACTAAATTAGTATGTCCATTAAAAATTTTGAGGCATTTACCAGTACTGACATCCCATAATCTAATCGTGTTGTCATTACTGCCACTCGCTAGCATTTGACCATCTGGTCTGAAGGTAACTGACCATACCTCGTTGGTGTGTCCATTAAAAGTTTTGAGGCATTCACCAGTGTTGACATTCCACAACCTAATCGTGTTGTCATCGCTGCCACTCGCTAGCATTTGACCATCTGGTCTGATAGTAATAGATCTTATACCATCACTATGTCCATTAAAAATTTTGAGGCATTCACTAGTGCTGATGTTCCACAACCTAATCGTGTTGTCATCACAGCCACTAGCCAAAGTTTTACCATCGGGACTAAAGGCTACCGACAGTACCCAATTTATATGTCCATTAAAAATTTTGAGGCATTTACCAGTGCGAATACTCCATAGTCTTATCTTGTGGTCGTCACAGCCACTAGCAAGAGTACTACCATCAGGGCTAAAGTCAACTGACCAAACCTCATTATCATGTTCTTGCAGGGTGTGAAAGCATTGACCTGTCTCAATATCCCACAGCCTCACCGTATGGTCACTACTACCGCTGGCAAGAATACTACTATCGGGGCTAAAGGCAAGCGATGTAATCCAGTTTGTATGCCCCTCAAAGGTAAAAATTTGTTGTCCATCTACAACCCGCCGTAAGCGAATCTCACCATTAGTATCTCCCGCAGCCAAAAGTTTTCCGTCTGGGCTAAATACTACCGACATAACCCCACCAAAGGTTTCGACAAAAACTGACTTAGCTAAATCCGCATTCTGAAAATTAACATTATGCAAAGTAGCATTCCGCAAATCTGCTTGCCATACGCACAAATTTGAGAAATCATAACCAGTTAAGTCTGTCTCCATCTGACAAAACAGATTGATAATATTTCCCGCCGTATACCCCCGTTCTCTGGGCGAAGTCTCTTGCTGCGTCGCCAGAATTTTAGTTAACCGCTCTTCAATGCTTCGTTTACATTTAAAAACACTAAACAACCCGTCTACAACAGGCTGGAGAATGAGACGAATTTGCCTTTCCCTTACATAGTCCTTTGCCGTCGCTTTCATTAGGGCATAGCAGCTAAAAAAATTGAGTTTTTGAGTCTCGATCTCTTGACAAACTTGCTCAATTAACCTAATGTTAATATATTCCATAACCACCGACTGAAGCACAAAGCTGCTTGCATTCTGTTCGAGCAATGCTCGCCGAGACAAAGACTCCAACCCTTCCATCAAATTTGCTCGCGGAACTGACGCTACCAAATCGTTTCTCAACTCAGACAGGGTAGTCGGTTCTCGATTAATCGCTAGCCAGTAAATAATATCTTTTTCTAAAGATGTCAAACGCTTAAACTGCTGGTCTAAAAGGTCGCGAATATCGCCAAAAACCACTGTTTCTGAGTGCAAAAATTCTTTTACATTCCCCCCAAACAAATCTCGAATTGTTGTTGCTACTATTTTTAAAGCTAGAGCATTACCCCCGTAGTGTTTGACCAGCGCATTAAATTCTGATTCCGAGCCATCGAGTCCCTTTTCTTTGAGAATTTCCCATCCTTCTGACTTTTTAAGACCACTTAGTCGGAAAGTGCGAACCGGAAGCGTTTCTCCCTCTAAAGCTGCTACTCGTTTCGGTTTTTCCCGTGTTGTCAGCAGCAAGCAGCTTTGATGCTCTGTTTGTCCTACTCGTCTGAGGAGTTCGCCATAACCTTCATATTGCTCCCGACAAACTCCAGCTCGATTATTAGTAGATAGCACCGATTCCCAGTTGTCCAGCACCAGAAGACAGCGATCCGAGCGCAGATATTCAATTAAACGCGAAATTCTTCCGCCTATGCTTTCTGGTAAGTCAGCCTCGGTTTCTGCTTCAGAGGAGAAAAATTGAATTATGTTCGCCAGAAGCTTTTTTAGCGGGGGAGCATCTCGGAGCGATCGCCAGACGATCAGATCGAATTTATCTTGAACCTGTTGAGCCAACTTAACCGACAGACAAGTTTTACCGTTCCCTCCCATTCCCAGTAGTGTAATTAATCGACAGCGATCTCTTAAGAGCCACTGTTCTAACCTTGTAAGTTCAAAAGTGCGTCCGTAAAAATTTGAGACGCACATTGCTTCTCCCCAATCTTGACGCTTATTGGGATTTGGTTTTATGTAGCAACTAGTGGTTAGTTCTAAATTAAAAGCAATGAAAAAACGCTCAAGTGTACGCTTATCAACCCCTTCTTTGCAAGCCAGTACTCTCTTAATCGTGTTTAGATCTAAATTAGTAAGCTCGCTTATTTTTTCGTAAGTGTACCTTTCGCCAAAATTTTCTTGGTATTCAGATTCAAATCTGGCTTTTTTAAGTTTTTCTAGTCCTTCGGAGGTAAGAACAATCCCGCGTTTCCTTTTTTGGCTTAGCTTACTCATTGAAAAATATAACCTCCAATTTTGGGTTTACAGATAAATGTCGAATCCAAGTTACGTCATTAAATACAGCATGTTTATTGCACAATGAGATGCTTCTAATTACTGATTGCTTCGCTTATGAATAAAAACTAAAGATAAAAAACATAATTTTTATCTTTGTTTTTGGGTTTGAATCTGCTATACTTAGATGATTGTTTTTTAAAACTAGGTTGTCATATAAATTACAATTGACAATTAGTCAGTCTATTTAACAATCGACAGAGAAATAGCAAAATTAATCAAATAATTTTCCCTTAAAGCAATTAAAGATAGATTAGCCACATACATTTTGAGCAGAACTCTAAGCATAGAGTTCTGCATAAATAGTGGATAAACTCAAAAAACTATTTTTATCCTTACTTTAAAAATAGAAGCCTTTCAACTGCCATAATTTCTGTAAGAAAAAGAGAAAAGTCAGTTTTACCTAGTCAATTTTTGTAAAATAGCTAACTATGTTAGGTACTAAAGTCCGTTTAACTTAGTTGAGCTTAATATAGTTTATTTTGAGATATATTTCACAGCTCGATCGATGAATTTTATTTATATATCTAATCAAAATCAATAGCTTACATCAAAGGTGGTGTTATCTGCGCGAGCGTGAAGATGATAGACCGTCCCGTGCGGGAGTATGTCAAGCCCTAGAGTTTTGGTCGTAGAAGAGACTTTTCTGCGATGCTTGGCTGTAAACAATAAAGATATTACGATTGCGTTCGCCTAGTCGTTCGTATCTAAACTTATCAACACTCTGAATTGCTAAATAAACACCTAACCCACCAACAACTCTTTGTTCCAATGGCTTGTGTAAACTATTGGGTTTTTCTTGTTGCAGAGGATTATAGATTACTCCTGTATCTTCAAGAATTATAATCAAAGCATTTTCATTGATTTTTGCCTGACAATATATTTTCCCTGCCAATCCTGCTTGTTTATAACCGTGAGTAATTATATTAGTAGCAATTTCATCCACCGCTAAACGCAACAGATAAGCGGCTTTTTTATCTAAGCTAGCTTTTTGCGTTGCTTTAATCACAAACTGAGCGATTTCTGTCAACGACTCTAGCTCACCAGCGACAATTAGAGGCTTCATTGATAATGTATGTGGTCTCAAAAATGGCGTTATTTCAGCTCGCGACTCAAAGAGCGATTGCTTTGCAATTGGGCTCTCTCTCTCGTCGCGACTTTCGTGCATAAGTCTATTATTATGGGTTGTATTCATCGAGTAAAATGACGCTATGATGAAAGCCAGTTTTCTCAATGGTGTCTAGTACCATCTCTTGCGCCCCAACAATATATATATCTACATTAGGACCCATCTTTTGTTTGGCGAAGATCAGAACTCGCAACCCCGCACTCGCCATATATTCCAAGTCTTCCATTATCAATACGAGACGATTTAGAGCCAAATTAGTTACCTCTTCAATTTTTTCTTGAAAGGAATTAGCGGTACTTCCATCAAGTTCTCCTGATAGAAAGATTTTTGCCGTGTCGTTAGTGGTTTCTAGAGTTGTGTTCAAGCTCATAGTTCTAATTTTATAGGTTGTTGATTTTTGGTATTATTTGCCAACGAGAATAACTAAAGAGCGATCTCCGAGTAAGATTTTTGATTGGTCTGCTAATAAAGGTTCTGTTCCTGGCTGATAACAGTCATTAGGGGCAGGACATCCCGTGTTAGCAAAGATATGCCATTGTCGGCAATCGGGTAAGCCTGGTAGTTCAAACCAGTGGACTTCCCAGTGCATATTCATGGCAACATAAATATAGTTGTCTTCAAATGTCCCCTGTTTAGCGTGTTTGCCACAAAGCATAAAAGCTAGGGTACGACTACTATCTGACCAGTCTGCGTTCCAGGCTTCGACCCCATGCCAAGTGATATCAGCATAGCCACTGCCTACGTAGTCTTTATTTTGGAAATGCCAGCGATTTCTTAGCACTGGATGAGCTTTACGAAAAGCAATGCAGTCTTTAAAGAACTTAAATAGATCGGCATTGGTTTCTAGCAACGTCCAGTCTAGCCAGTTAAGTTCGTTATCATGGCAGTAAGTGTTATTATTACCCTGCTTGGTACGTCCGACTTCATCTCCCATCAGAATCATCGGCACTCCCTGGCTAACCATCAACATGGCGATCGCGTTTTTTATTTGTCGCCGTCGCAAAGCATTAATACCAGGATCGTCTGTCGAGTCTTCCCAACCACAGTTCCAGCTTTCATTATCATTACTACCGTCGTTGTTGCCCTCGCCGTTGGCAAGGTTATGTTTTCCGTTATAGGAAACCAAATCCATCAGGGTAAAACCATCGTGAGCGGTGATAAAATTAATCGAAGTAGCAGGACCACGACCTTCCCAGGCATAGAGGTCAGGAGAACCTTGCAATCGTTGAGCCATTTCCCCAACAATCGTATCTCCTTTGAGAAATTTGCGGATTGTATCTCTGTATTTACCGTTCCACTCTGCCCAACGTCCATAGGCTGGAAAAGAACCCACCTGATACAAGCCACCTGCATCCCAGGCTTCAGCAATCAGCTTGCACTTAGCTAAGATTGGGTCAAAAGCCAGAGTTTCTAGCAGTGGTGGGTTAGCTAAGGGATAGCCCCAGGGATCCCGTCCCAAAATTGAAGCCAGGTCAAAACGAAAACCGTCGATGTGATATTCTTCCGCCCAATAGCGCAAACAGTCAAGCACAATGTTACGGACAATAGGGTTATTGCAGTTGAGGGTGTTACCACAGCCACTAAAGTTAAAATAGTAGCCTTCTGGAGTCAGCATGTAGTAGGTCTTGTTGTCAATTCCCCGATAGGAAATAGTCGGACCATTCTCATTTCCTTCGGCTGTATGATTAAACACAACGTCCAGAATTACTTCGATGCCGTTTTTGTGTAATTCTTTGACTAAGGCTTTTAACTCATCTACCTGCATCCCAAATCTTCCCGTAGCGGCGTAACCAGCTTTTGGAGCAAAAAAGCCTACTGTACTATAACCCCAGTAATTCAACAGCATTTCCCCTATTTCTGGGTTGGGGCGGCTGTTTTCAAACTCATCAAACTCAAAGATCGGCATTAGTTCGATCGCATTAACACCAAGCTCTTTGAGATAAGGAACTTTGTCTCGAATACCGGCAAAAGTCCCCTTGTGTTTTTCTTTTACTCTAGAAGAAGGATGACGGGTAAAGCTGCGAACGTGCATCTCGTAGATAATCTGATCCTCTGGCGGAATTTCCAAAAGGCGATCCTCTTCCCAATCAAAATCATCAAAAGCAATTCGCGCTCGATGTTGATAAATATTATCCCAGTCTGGCTTTACGCCCCAGACATCTCGTCCCCCAATAATTTTGGCATAAGGATCCATCAAAATTTTACTGCGATCAAACCAGTGACCTGACTGAGGATTAAACATTCCGTCAAAACGATAGCCGTATTCGAGATTTTCATAATCTAGATTGAAGACGACCATGCTGTAAACATTACCAATGCGAAACTCGTCGGGAAAAGCAATTTCTACCATTGGTTCTGGTTCGTGTTTGTTAAATAGCACCAGAGTACAGGAGGTAGCATGACTGGAATAAATGGAGAAGTTAACTCCCCCTGATACCAAAGTTGCACCGAAAGGAAATGGTTTTCCTCTACGTAGTTTGAAGACTTGATAGCTATGGGTGGGATGAGTATCGATGCGTTCTATTAGCATTTTTACTTTGTTATTTTCTTTTGGTGGATAAATAGGGTCGAATAAGGGCGAGAGTAACAGTAAGGGCAACAAGCGAAAAATTTGTAGCTTTTAGTGGTTGAAACGCTCTAGATTACTATTAACTGACGAGCGGCATAAGTTTGGTCTCGTATTGTTTTTAGTCTTTTTCGTAATCTAGTAGAAACATCTAACTTCTCAGGAACATCCAAAGTCTGCAAAAGTCAATACCACAGCACAAGTGCCAAAAGAAATAAAAAAGCATTACAGGATAAGCGTTTCGAGCTTTATTGCTTCCTGGATCTACTTCGATAATTTTGCCTCATCAAAGCGAGTTCTCTAATCCTAATATAGTGCCGTTAGTCCAGTTTCGATGGTTGCGCTGGTAGTAAAAAGATTGAGGAATCCAGTTACCTCCATAATGTCAGCAATTTCTTCGGAAAGTCCTACTAGCACCAGCTTGACCTGCTGAATCGATGCTTGCCGATATAGCATTAGCAGCATTCGCAATCCTGCACTGGACATATAAGGTACGTTAGTCATATCCAAGAGCATCTTGCTTTCTGCTTCAAAGAGGGGCAAAATTTTATCTTTTACTTCTGATGCGGTACTAGCATCTACATCACCTGTAAGCTCAACTACTGTCGCTACTTCGACTGTCTCGATCTTGAGTTCTATCATGATTGTTTATCAGTTTGGAGGCAATAGGTATCAGGTTTTAAGCAAATAAGAGAAAGGTTAAAGGAAAAGAGCGCGGGGATCTGGTGTTGTATAAATACGGTCGTCTAAAAAATGTTTCGATTCATTTTCGTAGATAGTCAATTGCTTGGGTTGACACTGCTTAATTTCAACAGCAACTAGTTCGGCCCTTTCCTCGCTGAGGTCTTGAATATAGCCATATTGTGCTAAAGCTGCTGCTGTAAAACTGTAAAAGTCTCCAAAGTAATATGTGCATGAAGGATTAGCAGTACGAATTTCTATCCACCAACCCATTTTTTGAGGCTCATTGTTCTCGATTTTGTTTGATTTCAAGAAATTTTTTGACATTTTTTGAGATGATTCGAGTACTTAAATTTTTGCGTGAGTTGAGAAGCGTACACGCTTTCCACATCGTGCGTTAATATGCGGAGAAGGCACTAGCAGGTACTATTTGTACTTTGACCTTTACTCGTTCTTTTCTATCTGGTAACTTTACCGTCAGTTTATCTGCATCAAAGTTAGCATATGGTTTTCCGTCTATTTCTACTGAGCCAATTTTGACCCTGCCTGAAGGTAAAATATCGGGAGACACTCGTAAAATATTATTGGGGAAACCACCTGGGAAAGGTTTGAAATAAAAGTCCATTGGCTGTTTGGTTATCAGTAAATTGGTGTAAACTGCCGCTAGATAACACAATTCAAAGGAATGATAGCCACTCATGGAATGACTCCCTTTACCTCGTTCGTTGCCACTGCTGAGATAGGGAATGCCGTTGGCAAGAACATTAAAATAAACCCCGCCGTCTTCTATATCCAAAAACCAAGCATTGTAAAAGGCAGCTGATTCGCGGGCGAAACGACGATATTCATCGCGATCGAGACAACCTGCTAGAATGAGATAGGCTAGGATTGCCTGTTCTTGTTGCCACCAAGCCTTGCGATCGTGCCAAATAAAGCGGTGAATCTCTTCTCCTGCACCCAAGATGCGCTCGACTACATCATACCAACCGCCTCGCTGGCGATCGCTCCCCACCGCAGGCATAGTGTCGGCAATTTTTGTCGCTAGTTGAACGTACTGTTGTTTGGGTTCGAGGCTGTACATCCGCATTAAGTTCCAAGCAATTTTGAGGTTGTGACCGACAACCGCCCGATTTTGCTGCCATCCCCAGGTGGTATCGTTAGACCAATCTTCGTAAAATCTTTCTTGAACGAAGGGACTGTGTTCGGTGTCAGGAAAGTATTTGACAATACTGTCGAAGGTATCTTCTAGCATCTCGCGGTATTCGGGTTTGCCTGTTGCCAACCACAAATTAATCAGATAAGCTGGAGCATGATCGCCGATGGAGTTCCAATTTTTCTTGGCTTTGTTATGACCGAGGGCATCGCTGCGAGGGTCTAAAGTAACGGGGTCAATATGAGAAAAATATCCACCGTATTCGCTGCGATCGCAGAAAAATTCTTTAAAGAGTTTAATAGTTAACTCAGTATCTTGCATGATGCGTGGATCGCCTGTTGCCCTATAGGTTTGAATAGGTCCAGCAAGGGCGTATATTTGTTCGTATGCGGGAATAGCATTATAATCATCTCCAAATTCAGAGGCGAAGATTTTGTGTTCTCTAATCCCCTGAACATCTATACCGTGATACCAGTAAACAATTCCTTCATCTAAGTCGAGAAAACGCATATGTTCCCGCAGGTATTCTGTTCCTGTTTCTGCGGCTTCTAAAAATCTATCTTCCCCTGTCATTAGATAAGCGGTGGCAAATCCGTAGACAAGACGAGAAATAGTATCGGTTTCTTGCTGAAAATTATCGAGCGATCGCTCTCCTGATAGAGCTAAATTTGTGCGATAGTTGCGATAATTAATCTCGCCGTCATCAAACTGAGATTTGAAGTAAAAGTCAGCTAGGGCAGAGACTTGATTGACCCACCAATTAGGTTTTTCAAACAAATAATCTTCGGGGTTACGACCTAGAAAAATAAGCTGTTTAGCTTCAAATTTAGGACTATCGGGGTAAAAAACGCCATAAGTAAACAGATAGCACCCAGGAGAAAGCAACGATCTTATTGTCCCTGTTGCGTCAGGATAAGGTTCGTCTAAGTTTTGAATCAGTTTGGCATAGGTCATGGGAGTCAAAATACACATAAACTCCCGACCATCTGAAGTTTTTAGGCCGAAAACATCATTTTCCCGATCAAAGTGGGTGACATATCCAGCAATTAAGTCGGAAAAGGGAAAGTCGAGCGAGTACATAGGTGGCTCCGTTTTATCTGGTTAAATATATGTCAGAATGAGAAAAACTAAGTAGGATTGTATTTTTGGGTTACAACAAATATCTTGTAAGGGTTATCCAGCCGTTCGCTTCTACTTTCTTTTAACTGCCAATAGAGTAATATCATCAAATTGTCTTGCCTCTCCAATATGAGCTAAAACTTTGGCTTTGACTGTCTCAAGTATTTCCTCAGCAGAAGTGAAGGAATTATTAACAACTTCTAACAAACGTTCTCTATTAAAAAACTTACCGTTGCTGGCACGAGCTTCAGTAACACCATCGGTATAACCGAATAAAATATCTCCTGAATTAAGATAAGTATGCTCAATTTTAAAGTTGGCATCGGTCAATATTCCTACAACAGTTCCAGTCGATTCAAGCGACTCTTTGACGTTACCTGCAGAATCGATAATTAGTAGAGGTTCATGGCCTCCATTGATATAGTTAAGTAAACCTATTTCCATATTTAAAACTCCAAAAAAAAGAGTGGCAAAAATAAACTGTTCGCCGTGATTTTCAGTCATATAATCATTAGCTAAGCTAACAGCTTTAAGAGGATTATTATCTAAATCATCTACTTCTTTAAAGTTTAAATAGTGTTTTTTGCCATCTAAATGGTAGGATTTTTTTAAACATTTTTGTCCTGAAAAAATACGGATCAAACTACGGAATAGTCCCATATATAATGCCGCCGCAACTCCTTTGTCACAAACATCAGCAATGACTAAAGCTACATTATTATCAGGAAGTTCAAAAACATCATAAAAATCACCGGCGACATGACAAGCAGGCGACATAAAAGCAGCAATTTCCCAACCTGGTTTTTGTAATAATTCAGTAGGCAAAAAATTCCGCTGCATCGAGTGACCTTTTTTGAGCTCGTTGTTCAATGCCCCAGAATAGAGTTCTTCCCTCTCTAAACTAAGTTTTAATGACGCTTCTGCTTGTTTGCGATCGCTAATGGCTTTGGTGATTTGATAGAACATCCTATTAAAAGCAGCAATTACATCTCCCAATTCATCTTGACGTTGGCTAGAAGCGGAATAAAAATCTGGAGGTTGTCGATCGACCAATATAGCTTCTCCTGCAACCAGTAAATCGCGTCGCAGACGAACTATGGGCATGATCACAAGTGGTTCGAGAGCGATCCAAACGGTTAGAGTTAGAAACAAAGACATCAAAACCACTAAACCCACTATTCTGATAATATATTTAATCAATTCTGCTCTAACATTAGAAGCATCGTGACGCACAATAATGGTGTATTTCGTCATCATTCGAGTACCAGACCAAACTACATCATCGTAGAAAGAACCATTAAGCTTGGGTCGATAATCATCTACTTGAGAAATAGATAGTTGTGGACGCTCTCCAAAAGTTCCAACCAATTGTCCAGAAGATAGATAAACCAATCCTCCTCGGATCTGAGAACCGTTCAATTTGATAAAATTCAAACAATCTAGAAATTCTTTTTCAGAGATGGTGGGATAACTAGTTAAAATCCCCATAATATTACCAGCCGAAACCTCTTTAAGATGAGATAAAAGCTCTCGTTCTCGCCATTGAACGGAAGGTAAAAAAAACAACCCTTCGATAACTAAAATTGCTCCAAATATACATAACACTATTTTTTTTGAGAGACGATATTTTAAGTTTATTTTAAAAAAAGTTAAACCTCTTTTAAGTTGAGATAACATTGTTTTTCGCTCGAAAAAAATCTAAAGGTTTTTTGTTATTGCTTGATAATAAAACAATTTATCCTAAATTTTGCTCGATTATATTACTCATCGTAGAAACAAACGGTTGTTTGCTTTTACCGATTTAGGAGTTGTGAGGTAATTGAAAAAAATATTTTTTTTTACTATTCCTTTCAGTTATTTATCTTTCCACCTTTGTTGAGTTTTATCCAGTGAAAAAAAGGAAGTTAGAGATAACTTTAGCTGTTATAAGCTGCCGTGGATTTAGATTGGGTACAATAACGTAATTTCTTTCCACAATCTACGGACTTTTAAAGGGGCGACCCTTATTCGACCCACAGTCCTTATCGGATTAACTTGAGGACTGTACGGTGGTTCAACTAAGCCATACAACCACCAATAATTGAAACATCATTAGACAGAAAAAATATAATGTGACATTATATTTTATTTCTTAACTTCATAAAATTCACTGGAAAAGATTTTCAATATTCCTAAGATAATTAGTAACGTTTGTGATTTGTGATTAACGCTACCTAAGTGAATAAAGAAGATGAAAAATATCTAGTTATTAAAGCAGATATACCAAGGGATCTTAAGCTGAAGTTTAAAGTTCTCTGTACTCAGAAAGAGTTAACAATGAGTGAAGTGATAAAGGAATTAATTAAAAAATGGATACAAGCTAATAAACCTATTTCTAATTTTATCTTTGTGCCATCTGAAGAAGACTATGAAAACGTAAAGGGATATATTCCCAAATCTCTTAAGACTCAGTTCAAAGTCTTCTGTACGCGAAAACGAGTTACGATGTGTTCTGTTTTATACAACCTCATTAATGAATGGGTAAAGGCAGAAACCGAGCGATAAGCCGGGAGGAGATTAAATCTCGAATCTTCAAGCCGTTTTTTTCGACTAAAGAAGTCGGTAAAGGTAGGAGAATCGGTCTGGATCTTGCTTATCGGATCGTAGTTGGCAAGCATAAAGGAAACATTCGCTACTTTTGTGAACCTGACAACACTCGTTAGTAATACATTATTGACGCTTCCTCCGATTTATCAGGGGATTCCTCTTTCACTCTTCTTACTTATTTTACTTTCAGCGATTAGCCTATCCTCAAGAGACTTACACCTCAGACTTCAAAAAGGATGCAATGACTGGCGTACAGCAAATGGCTGTACCGAGGCTTCGCTTCCTGCTTCGTGTGGAGCATATTTTGGTTTTGGTTACAAAGCTCTTCTTTTTATCACACTTAAGGCTAAGGCAATCACACTCATTAATACTGCTTTATCTTACAAATACGGTTACAGCAATTTGGACCTTGCTTTTGTAATGTTTTCGTAAAAATACTAATGCTTTAATGTATCTATTTTGTGTACAGAGATCTTGCGTTGTCAGATCATCCCACTAATAAGTTGGGGGACTTCTTCGGACAAGGAGTTAAACCGCGAATTTTAAGCATATGTCGAAAGGAAGAAAAAAATGGTTAATCATCATGCTCAAAGAAATCTTCAAGAGTTTAATCGGCAAAATAATTCAGTCGATATACCAGTAGTCCTGGTAGGAAGATACAAAATCAAGCCAGAAAAACGTTCCCGTTTTTTAGAGCTTACTCAAGCTGCTTTAGAACCAACTAGATCGGAACCAGAAAACATTAGCTATATTGTCTATGAACAAGTTGGTATTTTTAATTCCTTTATCTATTTTGAGGAATGGCAGAGTCGAGCTGCTCTAGCAGAACATCTCCAACAACCCTACATCACTCCTTTGTTAGCAGAATTTCCTGAACTAGTTGACGGAGAAACTAATGTAAAAGTTTATGATATTAAAAATTTAACCTATGGACTACTATAGCCCTAAGTATAGAACAAAAATTGTCAAGCCTCTTGAAAGCTGAATCTCTTCTCTAATCGGAGTTAGATTGTGAATAATTTATCAAGAACAAGAATAAAAAGAAGAAATTTTTTCAAGTTGGCTTTAGCCGCCGGATTTTCTAGCTACATTCTGGGGAAAGGTCATGGGAGCGCGCAAAATCCTCCCCCTTCCCATACCAAAGCCGACTTAATCTTGTTTAATGGTCGCATTGCCACTCAAGATGAAAAACGCTCCTTTGCAGAAGCCGTTGCTATTAAAGAGAATCGGTTTTTAGCAGTTGGCAGTGACAAAGAAATCATGGCTTATCGGGGAGATAATACCCAAGTTATCGATGTCAGAGGTCGAACAGTCATACCAGGAATTAACGATACCCATACTCATCTTATTCGAGGTGGTCTTAACTACAATATGGAATTACGCTGGGATGGAGTACCATCTTTAGCAGATGCTCTGCGAATGCTTAGAGAACAAGCGAGAAGAACACCAGCACCACAATGGGTCAGAGTGATTGGCGGTTGGAGTGAGTTTCAATTTGCCGAACAACGAATGCCCACTCTCAAGGAGATTAACGCAGTTTCTCAAGATGTTCCTGTCTTTATCCTCAATCTTTATAATCGCGCTTTACTTAATCGTGCTGCCTTGAGAGCTTTAGGGATCGATCGCAACACGGAAGCCCCTCCTGGTTCGGTCATCGAACGCGATCGCAATGGCGAACCTACAGGAATGTTAATTGCCAAGCCCAACGCCACTATTTTATATGCCGCGATTGCCTCTGGACCACAACTTAGTCCTGAAGACCAGATTAACTCTACCCGTCAGTATATGCGAGAAATGAATCGTCTGGGAATTACCAGCGTTATTGATGCTGGGGGTGGAGGACAGAATTATCCCGATGATTATCAGATTATCAACCAGCTTCATCAAGAAGGACTAATGACTGTTAGGGTTGCTTACAACCTATTTACCCAAAATCCTGGGGATGAATACCAAGACTTCGAGCGCTGGATTGAAATTGCCAATCCAGGTCAGGGAGATGATTTTTATCGTCTCAATGGTGCAGGAGAAATGCTCGTCTTTTCGGCTGCCGATTTTGAAGATTTTACCGAACCGCGACCAGATTTAGCAATGGACATGGAAGCCGAACTCACAGATGTGATTAAACTATTGGCTTCCAATGGTTGGCCTTTCCGACTTCATGCTACCTACGATCGCTCGATATCTCGATTTTTGGATGTATTCGAGAACGTCAATCGGGAAATTCCCTTCGACGGAATGCACTGGATTTTAGACCATGCAGAAACTATCTCCGAGCCAAATATCGAGCGGGTTAAAGCTTTAGGGGGAGGCATTGCCATTCAGCATCGCATGGCTTACCAGGGAGAATATTTTATTAACCGATATGGTTTTGAGGCTGCTACTCATACCCCGCCGATTAAGCAAATGTTAGCAATGGATGTTCCCGTGTCCGCAGGGACAGATGCAACCCGCGTTGCTGGTTATAATCCTTGGGTTGGTCTTTACTGGCTGGTCAGTGGTAAAACTATTGGCGGAACTCCCCTTTATCCCGAAGCTAATTGCTTCGAGCGCATGGAAGCTTTACGTCTCTATACCGCTGCTTCAGCTTGGTTTTCTAATCAAGACGGCAACAAAGGCGCGATCGCTCCCGGTCAGTTAGCAGACTTAGCTGTATTGTCAGAAGATTATTTTTCCGTTCCCGAAGCACAAATCAAACAGATTGAATCAGTATTAACCATTGTGGACGGCAAGCCTGTTTATGCTACGGCAGAGTTTCAAGACTTAGCACCTCCACCTTTACCTATTAGTCCTGATTGGTCTCCAGTAAAATATTTTGGTGGCGAACACAATCGAAGAGTTGTTTCTACTTCTACAAAAAACCAAAGTTATTTATTTTCTGCTACCAATTCCCTCAACACCGACCGAGATCGAGGCTTATCTTCTCTAAGTAGTGTCAGAAGTCTTGCCCACTTTTGGAATGGTATTGTTTGTGGTTGTTGTATTTAATTTTAGAGCTGCAACATTGATTGAGCTAAATTACGTAAGAAAATGAACATAGCTGAAAATTCCCAGAACCAGCAAGTGACTGCAATAATTTCCCATTATGTTCGTCCTGGTCGCGAACGAGGTTACGAAGAGTGGCTTCAAGGAATTTCTCAAGCAGCGCGACAGTTTCCAGGTCATGGCGGAGTGACTATTCTTAGACCGAGAAGTGATTTTCAATTAGAATACGTAATTATCTTGCGCTTTGATAGCTACAAAAATCTTTGCCAGTGGATGCGATCGCCCGTTAGAAAAAAATGGATTGAACGAGCGAAACCTTTGACGGAAAAACCTGAAGATGTACAGGTTATTACTGGTTTAGAAGCACTGGTAACTTTACCAGGAAAAATTACTGCTTCCTCTCCGCCACCGAGGTACAAGACTGCTTTTGTCACCTGGATTGGAGTTTATTTTTGTGTTGTTTTGTTGGGTCATATTTTAGCGCCCTTATTGGTAGATTTGCCTCACTTAATTCATCAGGCGATCGTGACTGGATTAGTAGTAATCTTACTTACCTATATGGTGATGCCACAACTAACCCGCCTATTCTACCAATGGCTTCATCCATCAGCATTAGATGGCTAGATTGACGCTCACCCTCCCGCCGCTAAATCGGCGGAAATAGAAGGTTCGTGCGACGAAGTGCAACCTTAAATAATTTGTGATTTTTGATACCATTTTTGGGGTTGAATGATAAGAAATACAAATCATATCTTTGCCTAGTTCGTCTCCTTTTAGGCAAAGTATCATGAAGATATAAGCGCCAGCATGAGGACTTGACCCATGCTACAAACAACTGTCCAACTTCCGTTTTCGGCAAAGTTTTTTCCTCCACCGAAAAAACCATCAACTAGAGAAAGAGAATACCTGCGGTCGTCAGAAATTAATGCCATGATCCGCGCAGCCAAAAAAGTAGGTCGTCATGGTATCAGAGATGGAGCAATTATTTTACTGATGTTCCGTCACGGACTGAGAACGGCTGAATTAGTAGCTCTCAAATGGACGCAGATAGATTTAGCAGGTGGTTACATTGAGGTGCATCGGGTCAAACATGGTCGCGACAGCATTCATCCTTTACGCTCGCCCGAACTAAGAGCTTTACGCGCTCTCCAGAGAGACTATGCCGATATGAGCTATGTTTTTGTTTCCGAACGAAAAGCCCCTCTTTCAACTCGCTCAATTCGCCACATCATAGCTAGGGCGGGAGAATTAGCTGGTCTTCCTTTCCAGGTTCATCCCCATCAACTGCGTCATGCCTGTGGTTATTATCTAGCTGCCCAAGGACACGACACGAGGGCGATTCAGGATTATTTGGGGCATAAAAATATTCATCACACGGTTTGCTATACTCAGATGTCACCCCAAAGGTTTGAAAATTTCTGGATGGATTAAAGCTCGAAAAATGCAGGAAAACTATAAACAAAAAGTCATCGATTTTTTTGATGGTAGAACTTCTTATGATCTTAAAGGAGATAGTCATCTTAGAGAAGCTAAACGCCTATTAGAGTATGTCCAAGCGATTGGAGGCAAACTCCCCACCCTTACCGTAGAAGATAAAATTATTAACTCCATTCCATCTCTCTACTACATTCAAACCCTCATTAATCTCTCGGCGCACAGCTTCCGAGTCGAGATACTGACAGAGGAAAATAGTTTTAATTACCCTCCCTAATTCCATCAAAGCCAGATAGGTAGGATGTTTAAAAGGATTCTTACTAAACCGTTTGAGTATGGCTTCGGTTTCTGCCGTCCCCAACCTCAAAGCAGTGGCATACTTCACCATCTGGTCGTACTGCTGGCGAATTAAGTCCCAGTTTATGGGACGAGTCATGACAGGTTCTAGATTGGGATAAGCATCGGGAACTCCTGCATGAGGGCGATAGAGCTTCTGTACCTTAATTCTTTTAAGCCTGGGCATTAACTGAAAGCCCAGCAAGTGGGTAAAGGCAAAAGCCACCTCGCTTTGACCGTGACTGTCTACATAATTCTTCTTCACTTCCATACTGGTGCAGTGCTTCAAAACCCCATTAATCATAGCGGAGACTTCACTACTAGAGCAGGTTTTTAGCTGAGAATAGATGCAGGTAGAATTCTTCTCAACGTGCCAGTAAATCATTACTCCTCTACCACCGTAGCGGAGATGATACTGAGTAATAAGATTCTGTTCCCAAGCCCCAAAATGCTTACTGTCACTGGCGCAGGTAGTAGTTCCTTCCCCCCAGATATGAGGCAAGCGAATCTCAAAGGTGGCATTGACTATCTCGGCTATGGCACTACGTAATTGGTCTTTGTGGATATAGCGACGACGGACATAAATTAAATCTTGGTAGTTTTCGCCATCTATTCCCGTATTAATCCGTTTTAATCCCGTATTCGTCCCCATGCCAAATAGACAGAGTAATAAACGCTTCTGCAATGTTTCTCTGTCTAGTATTTCCCTCGTACCCATACTCTTAAATTTACGGGTAAAATCTATTCTTAAGTCAGTCTCTTTGAGAATGTCTAACAAACTGGTTTTATGCCAGAGACGGTTAATTTCTCCCTTCAATTGTCTGAGATTAATCGGGTCTGGTAGAGCATCGAAAGGGCTGAGTCTGATTAAGCCTTTATTACCTTTGCTCAAAATACCCACACCCTTGTTTTTAGGCATTCCCTTATCTAATTTTTCTAGCCCCTCCTCCATCTGCTGCTGTAAACCAGAAATAAAGGTTTCCACTTGTTCTGTTATCTCTCGAGTGAGTTTATTGAGAGTCTGTTCTGCAAAATCAGCTTCATATTTAGCAACTGCACTTTTGATTAAACGCTCGACTCTACCTCGTGTTGGAGGTTCAATCTGTAATTCTCTGAACCTTTTATAGACAAGCTCTGTAATTGGTTCGATTCGTTGTTCGGATTCGATAATTTCTGCTTTCAACCAATCAACCGTCTCTTCTCCATCAGTAACCTTGGCGACTCGAAATCCGAATAATTTACGAATGGCAGCACGATGATTTGTGATAGAGCGTCCCTGCCAATCATAATCAGAATAAGAATTAGAGGGAATTTGAATTTGTTGGGCAATGTAAGAGACAATAACGTCTGGTATTTCTTTGGGAGAGTCAGGAAAACGAGCAAAATGTTGGAAATATTTCAGCAAAACAGCAAAACCAATCTTATTCGCGCCAACTTTGTTACCAACTAGATTCAATTCGGCTGGTAAAAGTGTCCAATTTTCAATTAACTCTTCTGTATCCCAATTGGCTTTGACCATTCATCTACTTTTCCTGAACGAAATATTATCTGCTGAAGAAAAGTATCTCTTGAACGAGGAATAGTTTGAAAAAAGTTTATTAAAAGTGCAGATTTATTAGTGATTGTCAAATACGAACCAAAGCAAGTATTTATAAAACTTATGAATCAAGAGGGTTTTGAGGTGGAATAGGTAGAAGATTATCAAAGGCTATGAGCTAGACATTTCAATGGTTTCAAGGTTAGGTTGCGTCTGGTGACATGAACCTTCTATTCTCGCCAAATCGGTTTCAAGAGTTCTGGATGGATTAATAGTGAAAATTACTAAACCTAGATATGTCAATAGTTTCCAGACCATTTTGCAGGATTTTACATCCATCTCGGCTCAATGCCCAATGAGCTTGATGATAGAAAGAACAGGGTTTAAATTTAAAAATTAAGTAGGTTAGCTGTATTTATGGTTTTACAGTTAACCAGCTAACCTACTTTACACAAAGCCGTATTGACATCTAGTAGGAGAGCTGTAAAACTGTGTTGACATAAATATGTAAAACAGTATCAGAACATGAAAATCGTTACTGTCACTGGATATAAAGGAGGAGTAGCTAAAAGCACTACTGCTATTCATGTTGCTACCTTCTTCAGCGAATTAGGAAAGACTATATTAGTTGATGGCGACCCCAATCGAACATCTTTATCGTGGGCAGAACGCGGTTCGTTTCCTTTTTCTGTAGTCTCAGAAAAACAAGCCATGAAGAGTATCGGCGGTAACGATTATGTTGTTATCGATACTCCAGCCCGTCCAGACACTAGCGATTTACAAGAATTAGCTACAGGCTGCGATTTGTTAATTCTGCCTACTACCCCTGATGTAGTGAGTTTAGAACCGATGTTACAGACAGCATCAGACCTGGGAGAAACGGCTACTTTTCGATTTTTGATTACAATCGTTCCTCCTTATCCAAGTAAGGAAGGAGAGGTAATGAAACAAGAACTCAAGCAGTCTGATGTCCCTATATTTGAAACCTTAATTCGTCGAACTGCTGGCTATCAAAAAGCAGCTTTAGCTGGTGTTCCGATTAGAGACTTGAAGAATGCAGATCTGCGTAAAGCATGGCGAGATTACAAAGAAGTAGGAAAAGAAATTTTGGAGATCCTAAAATGACAGGTAAATACGGCAATTTGTTGAAAAAAGCTAGGGGAGAAAACAGTGAAGCAGATAAAGATAATAAGTCTGCTCCCTTAGATACAACAAAACAGGAAGCTGTAAAACCAGCTTTACAGTTAGACGCAAATACAGAAAATATGACTGAGGCGGAAACAGTCAAAGAGAAAGAGGTAAGCTTAACTATTAAAGTACCTAGATCGTGGAGACAGCACTGGGTAGCTGAGTGCAAGAGAGAAGGGAAAACTTTAAAAGAAGTAGTTGCAGAAATGTTGACTGAAAAATACGGCTTGCCGTAAAACCGTAAAGCTGTATCATAAATTTTCCCAACAATTTTGAACCAGAACCAATATCAAGTAAGAGTTTGAGAAAGATATGGCATGATGTGACTCAGATCTCGGCATGACCCCTGACTGCTCCTCCTTATGAGCAATCAGGCTGTTTGAGGCTAAAAACTCAGTCACAATAGAGTTATCGACATTAACACACGTCTTATTTCACTCATAAGCAGAGATGTTCTAACCCTTGAAGATAACTCAATCGGATCGAGTTTGAGCGATGGACGACACAATAACGGGTCTACTTCACACCAAAGCTTAGACAATCAAAGGGTTAATCTTAAATTACCCCAAGCCGAGCCTGAGTTCGATCGCTCGTCCCCTGCTCCCTCTGTGGTAGATGAAGAGAATTTAGCTCCAAGTTCGGTCGAACAAATGAGAAGATGGACGCTCGATCTGTTTAAAGCAATGTCAGTAATTGAATCCGTGTCCAATTCAGATTCGGGTAAGGCATTACACCAAAATTACTTACACCATCTAATTAATCGCGAGTTGGATATCGAACTAAGCTCAGAATTAGTTGAGTTATATCTAGAGGAGGCGATAAGACGAGGTTATTTGGAACCTGATGAGTTTAACAACAACTGCTATATAGCTAAATCAAAAGATGAAGCATTTCTCGAACAGAACGAAGATGAAGATCTAGCTATCGACTCAGTGACCATAAATCGGTTTTCAGGGAGAAAAAGTAATAAGCCTTGTGACCTGCCACCCTCGGATAAATTAAAGCCGACGCTGTTGTCAACAATCGAGGGATACATAGAGGAAAATCGTCCCAAACGCTTCTTGAAGCAGTCGCTACAACGCGGGGAACCCGCGCAACGCGCTGCTTCGCTTTTCTATTGACGATGTGATTGATTATCTCTATCCTCAATCAGTTCGGTCGGACTGGAATAAAGTTCAGAGAAATAAAGTTCGTACCTCTATTTCTAATGTTCTAAGTCGCAAAGGCTATTTGGGTAAATATTGGTCACGAATTAAACCTGGAGTTTATCGTCCCCGAACATCAAAGTAATTGAAACTTTAGGTTTACGTGTTAAAATTCGGGCAACCATTTAGCAATCAAAATGCAACCATGCCCAGTATTACGATCAAAAATGTCCCTGACGAGTTACATCAAAAACTCAAGAAGATCTCTGCTGCCAATCACCGCAGTATCAATGCTGAGATTATCCATATTTTGTCAGAGAATCTAGAGGAAAAGATAGAATTACCAAGTCTTACTGAAATTCGCTCCTTAAGGACTGCCACAGCTAGAAACTATCTTACAGAAGCAGAAATTGAGAAACTAAAAGCAGAGGGCAGATCTTGATTGTTGCCGATACTAATCTAATCGCCTATCTTTTAATCGAAGGGGAATTTACGGATCGGGCTGAACGAGTTTATCAAGACGACAACAGTTGGGCTGCTCCTTATCTTTGGCGTAGCGAATTTCGCAATATTTTGGCTTCATACCTTAGAAAAGAATATCTATCTATTGCCGAAGCGAAATTAAAGATGCAGATGGCCGAACGCATTTTAGCAGGGAAGGAGTTTGAACTTGAGTCGGATTCGATTCTAGATTTGGCTATGCATTCTGGTTTGTCAGCCTATGACTGTGAGTACGTTCTCTTAGCTCAAAGGCTAGAAATTAAATTAGTTACTAACGATCGCAAAGTGAGGCGTTCGTTTCCAGAAATTACAATAGATTTGGCAAGTTATTAACGCCGTAGCCATCGCTTGAGATTTGTTTAAATATTGAACCGAGCCAGAACATACTCGCTATGGTGATAACTAATAACCAATGACTGTAATTGATGAACTTCATCCTTAATGTCAGACCTCTACTCCTTCCGATTTGTCGAAAGTGCAGCAGCAAATGCCTTCAAAAACCAGCAACAAGACGAGCTTGATTGCTACGAAGCTCGCCTTAATCTGTTTCAATTCAAAATTCTCGCCGATTATGACCAATTAGTTTGTCTGCCTGCTCTACACCACATCGACAAACATTGGTATCAAATTGAAACTGCCAAAAAAGTCATCAAACAGTTTGGCGGTCGAGCTATGTTGTCAGACGAGGTGGGATTGGGCAAAACCATTGAAGCTGCAATAATTTGTAAAGAATATTTAGCCAGAGGTCAAATCAAATCCTTGTTGGTGCTAACTCCAGCTACCCTGGTATCCCAATGGCAGATGGAACTGGAGTCAAAATTCGCCATTTCTACTATTACTACTGATGAAAGGGACTCTAGCCCCGAAGAATTCTGGCAGCTCAATGACCGTATCGTCGCATCGATTAATACCGCCAAGCACAAAAGTCATTTCCAGCACGTCACCGCCCGCGATTGGGATTTGGTAATCGTTGATGAAGCCCACCACCTGAAAAATCGACGCACCCTCAACTGGAAGTTGGTCAATGCCATCAAAAAGCGATTTATCCTGATGTTGACCGCCACCCCAGTCCAAAACAATCTAGTAGAACTGTTTAATCTCCTGACCCTCCTCAAACCAGGACTGCTCCATACCGAAGCTCAGTTTAAAAAAGAATATGTCGGTTCAAAGAACGGACGAGTGCCAAAAAACCCCGCCAAACTGCGCCAACTGATGCGGGAAGTAATGGTCAGGAATACCCGCTCGGTAGTAGATGTTAAACTCCCCAAGCGGTTTGCTTCCACCATTACCGTCCAGCCCCAAGCCAAAGAACTGGAGTTATATGAAGCGATTAATCAATATCTGCGTCAACAGAGTGGGGGCATTGATAAATTAACTCGTAATAATTTGCTGATGCGTTCGGGGAGTAGCCCCATTGCTTTAACGGAAACTCTTAAAGGACTCCAAAAAAGATTTGACCACGATGAACTCGGATTTCTACGAGCGCGAGCATCGGGCATGAGAAACTTTGAGAAAGCCAAGCAATTGGTGGATTTACTCCAAAAATCGACCCAACAGCGGAGTGGAATAAGCGCGGGGAACCCGCGCATTTCCTCCGCTCAAAAGACTTTGGTATTTATTAACTACAAGGCAACCATGTCCTATTTATCTAAATATTTAGAAAAGCAGGGTATTGCCCATACTTGTTTTCGCGGTTCGATGTCCTTAAAGGCGAAAGATGCAGCTATTGATAGCTTTAGAGAATCAGTTCCCGTAATGTTGGCTTCGGAAACTGGAGGAGAAGGACGCAACCTACAGTTTGCCAACACCATTGTCAATTACGACCTGCCCTGGAATCCCATGAAAATCGAGCAGCGCATTGGTCGTCTCCATCGCATTGGACAAACCCAGGATGTATTTATCTTTAACTTTTGTCTGGCTAACAGTATTGAAGCCTATATCCTCAAAATACTTCATGATAAAATCAATATGTTTGAGTTGGTGGTAGGAGAAATTGAAACCATTCTCGGCAATATGGGAGATGAATTTGACTTTAGCGAAACTGTTATTGACCTCTGGTTAGCTAATGAAAAGCCCAAACAACTCAACACAGCTTTTGGTAATTTAGGTCAGCAATTGCTAGATGCCAAGCACAGCTACCAAGAAATACAGGAATTTGACGAAAAGCTGTTTGGCGATGAATTTGAAGCCTAATTCAGTTTTTCAGCGTTCGGTAATCAGTGACTAGTCAACAAATGGATAATAAAGTACTCGATACAATCAACCAGATAGTTGCAGTTCAGGGTGGAGTAGCTGAGTGGGCTTCGGATCGAAGTCTGGAGGTTTTGTTACCTAAAAAAATTGCCTCTACCTTGAAGATAGGTGAATTAGTCACTTTTACTACTAGTGCTGACACCAAAGGTAGCAGCAGTTATTTTGTGACCTACAATTCGGATATTCTAGAACGATTTGAGGGGTTATTGTCCGAGAGTGGTTATGTAGCAAGTTATGGGATCAAATATGACGGCTACTTGAAAACAAGCGGTTTTGAGAAACTGGTAACTGAGACCTTACGTCCTCAAAATGGCTTGATTAGGGTGCAGAATGCTGTGCCTGCCATTACTCCCTATGTCTTGTTTAATGTTGACTATACCGCCGAAGCATCGTCAAAACGCTTGGGAATGGTTTCTTTTTGGCTCAACGGGATTACAGGAGTTGCGGGAGTTGACCTTGGTGATGCTTTATTGTGGACAGTTGACCGCATCGCCTCACCCTCAATTGAAGAACAGACGGCTACGGCTCTTAATTATGAACAATTACTCCAAATAGGCTTGCAGCACTCCGAGCAATTAATTGAGAGAGAATTAATTCCCTGGCGACAAAAAAATACTCGCCAACTGCAACGAGATGAGAAGCGAATCACCGAGTATTACCAAGACATTATCGGGGAAATTAAAGCAAAAATCAAAAAAAGAAAGCTAGAGGGAGAAGAAAAAGAAGGAGAAAAGAACCGTATTAATGCAACCAAACTGGAATTAAAGCGCAAAATCAAAGATTTACATGAGCGTTCTTCAATTGAAGTCACGGCCTCCTTACACAGTGCTTTGATTGTCTGGTTGCAAACGGTTCATATTAACTGCCAACTAATTCGCAAAAAGCAGAAGCGTGAAGTAGTGGCGGTTTGGAATCCTTATCACAAACAAGTCGAGCCTCTGCGCTGCTCTAAATCTAATAATCCAGTAAAGAGCTTTTATTTGATTGATGAATCAGCTAGTATTGTTTGTCCCACAGTTTGGTCAGCTTAAATTATCAGCCGTAGAATATAATTATATTTTCATCTAGCTAAAACCAAGTTCATCAAAATCCGAATTCGATAAAGAAAAAGGTGATATCTCGTCGGATTCCATCAACTCTTCTTCTTTGATATCATCTGGACTATTCTCATACTTTTGAGATGAATTATTAGATTCTGATTCAATTACTAATCCCGTTCTATTAGACAAAAAAGCCGAGAAATCCAGCCCAGCCCAGTTACACAGATGCTGACAGTGAATCAGCATTAGCTGTACGCACATTGCCGTGCGGGATTTTAGTTCGCTCTTAGTTGAAACGGATTTATCGGCATAAGGCTGCAAACACATACTGAGTATTTGAAGCGCAATTGAAGATGGAGCAACTGCTACTCCATCGAGATAGCCCTCTTTAATAAAAGCAATTAGTCTTCCCGAAGAACTATCAGGCTCTACCTTTTGAATTCTAAATTCCAACATCTTTTTTGGTTTTACCTGGTTTTTTGATTCAACCATAATTTTTTCTAGCTCAGATCCTCAATGTTTAATTCGCTACTTCTTCTGATTTAACTACTTTCTCTAGAAGAGCTTGATGAATTCCAAAGCAATCGACTAAACGTGCGATTTGTCCAGTATTACCTTTGAGAGCGAAGCTTTTTTGAATCGCCGATTTAGTGCGACGACCGCCATTAAAAACTACAGTTGCTTCACTGTTCCCCGTAAAAAACTCTTTTAACTCGGTAGAAAATAACTCACTAGCACCACCACTAATCAATACTTCTTCTAAAATACCTAAATCTTCTTCAACCAAACCAATAAGCCAATGTCTGATTTTCGACCAATATTCTTTCTTAGCCTGCTCGATCGCCTTCAGGATCTTTGACTGTTCGAGGTCTAGACTGGCTTCATCTGTGAACATCTTAATCAAAAAACCCCGAATCAATTTGGGTTTTGCAGCTCCCAAATAAATAGCTTCTGATAACCGCGCCTCGGAAACATTAGTAGAGTCTAAACAGGTGCTATTAACGACCGAATCTACAACTTGATGAAAGCCTAAAGAAGGACAATCTTTACGTACTATCTGTCCTCTCTGGTACAAAATCCCCGTGATATTATAATGTCCCATCAGCAGACAAAGAAGATTCTTTTGTCTAAAAGGAGCCTTACTCGATTCGGCTTGGCGAATCATTAGCAATCCTGCTGCTTCGGGTTTAATATCTAAAGTATCAAATCTGATTCCGTATTTAGTCCCTCTAAACTTTAAAGTTCCTTCTTTTAGTTTTTCCAATTCTGCTCTCAAAGCATCTCGATGAGAATAATACTCGGACAGAGGAAGTAATACCGAAAGAGCCACCTTAACGCCAATAAATTCGTTGCCAGTTTGATGCTCGAAAAACCTTCGTCCTAGTTTTTCTTCCTGAGCGATCGCGCTAATGATAGCAAAGACTCTCAATGCGCCTTTTTCAAACTTTAGTTCCTTTTTGGCATTTACTGACTGAAGTTGATGGCTTTTTTTGGTAGCTAAAAGACCAAAAGCCATACCACTACCATCTTCAAATTCACACCAAGCATCATCTATGGGACGACAGTTAGCCCCACTCAAGCTTGAGATTCGTTCTGGAGCTAAAGTTGCTACTTCAGGCTCTACCAATAATAGTTTTTTCGACCACTTGGGTTTAACTGAATAAGTAACTTTATTGGTGGACTTACCCAAGTCAATACATATTACTAGAGCTAGAGGGTCAGAATTATAAGGATCGTAGTCAGACATTAATTGAATTTTTAACCATAAATATTTAGCAGAATCATAAGTAAATGTTAGGCTGAAATTAGGCAAAATATAGTCAAGATAAGATAAATAGTCCGTAAATTTTAGTTAAAGAATTGTTTGACTCATTGTCGTTGCCTAAGCTTAGTCATTTTCTAGGCAAAACTTAGGTTTTTCTTAGCTTTATTTGAACAGAAAAACTGAAATATAGTTAGTTTTATGACTGACTAAATAACCAAAATAGTAAGTCAAATTGTCGATCATATCGAATCAAATAACATTCTATATAAAACTAATTAAAAAGCAAAACTTTACTCGCTATAATTCAATCTTTTTTATAGCTTTACACAGTCAGTTGCTGTTGATGTTATCCTCGTTCTAACTAATACCAAATACCCATAATTGACTGCTAAAGCCAGCCGACCCTTTTGTACAACAAATATATTACTTTGACGTTGCAAATTAGGTCGGGCTGGCGGGGGAAAGGATTCCCCTCGACCCCTTCTGGCAGGAGCTTGGATCAAATCAGTCAAAACACGGCTAACGCGGTAAATAAATCTATTAAAAACTTATTTATGATGTCTACTAAAGTTAATAAAACCAATCATATCGGTATCAGAGCAACTGATGCGGAAAAGCTCGATTGGGAACTAAAAGCCCATGCCGAGGGTTTAAAAACTTCTCAACTGGCTCGTCGCTTATTGAATAATTATTCAAATAGTCGTGGTTCTAAAAGTCGGTCGGCTTCAAATAAAGTTGGCAAAGTGCGATCGCAACAGGAATTTATTTTGCAGGTAGCTCGGATCGGTAATAATCTCAACCAGATAGCTCGTTGGGCTAATACTTACAAAGGTGCAGCAGAAGCGACGCAGGTAATTGCTTCTTTAGCCAGAATTGAATCAGCATTGTTGGAGTTAAGCTCAGGTGCTGGTTAAGTTTTTTGCCAGAGGTAAGGGTGGAGGCAGAGAACCAGTCGAGTATATTACTCGATTGGATGACCCCAAAACTAAGAAACCTCGAAATCCTGCTCCAGAAGTACTCAGAGGTAATCCAGTTATTACCCGTCGCTTGATTGACTCACTTGAGTTCAAACACAAGTATCGCAGTGGCGTACTCAGTTTTGCACCTGAAGATGTTCCGACAGATGAGCAGATTGAGGCTTTAATTGATTCTTTCGAGAAGTACGCTTTTGCGGGACTAGATAAAGACGCTTACAACATCCTTTGGGTCAAGCATACCCATACAGGAGATAACCGAGTAGAGCTACACTTTGTTACTCCCAGAGTAGAACTGTATACGGGTAAAAGCCTTAATATTGCTCCTCCAGGCTGGCATGGTTATTTTAAACCTTGGCAAACCAATTGGAATATTGAACAGGGATGGGCAAGACCCGACGACCCCGTCCGTCAAAGAGACTACGAGCCTGGTTTTACTGCTTTGATTAATGCCGAGCGAGTAGCTAAGGGACTCGAAGCGATTGCCGATACCAGACAACTCCTTACGGAATATGTACTAGAGAGAGTAACAGCAGGATTGATTAGCAATCGTGACGACACAATCGCTCTGTTTAAAGATGAATTAGGTTTAGAAATTACCAGAAAAGGCAAGGATTACATCACCGTGTTAGACCCTGACACAGATAAAAGATACCGCTTAAAGGGAAAACTTTATGAACGAGAATTTAGACCTCAACCAGAGATTACAGCAGAAATTAGACCGAGAACGTCTGCTAGTTCGAGATTTAACTCAGAGGAGTTACGGCAAGCTAGAGCGAGAGTTAGAAACAATTACCAGAACCGCTCTAGTTACCATCAAGAAAGATATGGAGCGTCAACAGTCAATACTGAGCTCGATCATCGGCAAGTTTTGGCTGATGCCTGCTGGGGTAGGATTGAGCCTTTGTCTGGGTATCTTCATCGGCAGTTGGGGAATGATGCAATATCTGTCGAGTCGGATCTCCCAGAAACAGGAGACATTAGATTATCTAGAAGAAAGGATCGATTCTCAGCTAGTAGAGATAAAACAGCAGCAACAGACTTTAGAGTCAATCCAGAATTTGACGGCAGGAATAACGATTACGCAGACGGACAACGGAACATTTCTGACTCTGCCGAGTTACTCGACTCTAACTCCTGGCTGGAAATGCCAGGGAAAACCCTGTATGAAGCTAGATTAGACAATGAGCGAACTGGAAAACAAGCTAATGACCGCTTTAGAAAAGTTAGCAGAGCAATACAAGCAGGACATAACGAATTTGTCCCACAAATACAGTACGGACATGAATCGGTTAGAGAAGCAGAACAAGCAGCTAGCTACTCAAGTAGTGAGTTTGAACTCACAAGTGCAGGGCTTGAACGAGCAAATCGAGAAGCTCTCAGAATCCAACAACAAACTGATTTCCATCTTCCAAGAATCAGAAGATCTTTGAAGAAAAAGAGAGTCAAGCAATTAGAGCGGTTTAAAACTGAGATTAATCTAGTTGATTATGCGACTAGCCAGGGATATGAATATCTGACAAGAGAATCTAGCCCCAATAGCGCAGTGCTGCGTCATGATTTGGGAGACAAGATAGTAGTTGTTACTAATACTCAGGGACACGGTATTTATTTTTCCCTCAATAACGAACGCGATCGCGGTACAATTGTTGATTTTGTACAGAATCGACTTAATTTAAACTTGGGACAGGTCAGAAAAGAGTTACGTCCTTGGTTGAGTAGTGGCGATTGCGCTCCGCGCAGTGGCAAAGCCAATCACCAGGGTAAATATAATATTGCCAAACCCGAACCCACGGGTAGAAACGCGATCGATGAATGTTTGGCGAGACTGAAACATCTCAACCAGCTTTCACCCCAGCCACCTAAACTAAAACCGAAACAGAAGAAACGAAGCCAACTAGAGCTTTAATCATAATTAATTGTTTATTAAAATCTAAGAAACTGGTTAACTTCTATGTGTATGGATCGGGTTGAAATTAATGACTCGTTGTACCAAAAATTATATAGAAAAGCTCTAAAGCTGGGAAAAATTGAGATTGATTTAGACTCAGAAGGATGGGTTAGTCACGAAATAGAATACAATTTATTACGAGCCAATTTTTTACGAAAAAATGGTTATTGATGATAGGAGCAGCGAATTGAATTATTGACTGGGATTGAAAAGCCGAATCAACGCTCCTACGATAAACTAAACACTGTTTTTTCCAAAATAAGTAGATACTGTCAGTATTGAAATCAACAGAGGCGATCGCGGATATGGTAGAAAAAATTGCCTTCCAAAGTATTGGTGGAGTTGAAGGGATTTATTTACCTAGTCAAGAAGATCTAAAATACGGAACTCTTCTAACCGATTATGGGGTCTTTCCTGCTGAGGTATCGAAGCGAATTATTAGAAAATTTCCTCAGTTTACAGGTTATCCCATATCTGAAGCTTCAAACCAAACACGATTGAAATACACAGCTTGGGTTATTGGTACTGATGAACCTCCTTATTATCGTCTCGACCTACGCTCAATTTATAATGAATTTCCCGAATGGATAAAGGGTGATAATTGGTTCTACCTTCAAGGAATAATAGCAGAACGAACTCTTGAAGTAGTCAGCTTGAGGATGCAACGCAACTATTGGCAGGAATACAAAGAAGAGACGATTGCCTTATCCGTTAACTATCTGAAGCTCAAAAACTGTCCCAAATCAGTCAGGTCATCTCAATTCTGGAAATTTACCGTTAGTTTTCGCGAAAGGTTTTTATGCTGTTTAACTGGTGAAAGATTAGCCGATGCACCTACAACCAAAAAGATTTTAAAATCGTGGCAAAATGACCCTTTACACGCCGAAAAGTATGAAGAATTATTAAAACGTTAGCTTTCTGCTAGCGATCGCGCCTCTGGCAAACAAGTAACAACTAAATCTCTACATTCAATAGCCGATAAAGGATTGAGCCATAATTGACGCAAACAAACGTTCCAGCTTGAGAAACTTAGAGAAGCTGAAAATTTGCTCGTTTAACCTCAGCAGTCAGATAGATCTCTTATCTAGGGTTAAAATATGGTGTGTAAATAAATACTATAGGACGGACGTAAGTACGATCCGCGTATCTCAAAGCAGTGCGACTTGTTTGGCGACGAGAACACTGAGTTGAGTCAATTTCTGTTGGATGGATACCCGCCCTACAGTTATGATTGTACCGCGTTTGTCTGTAATCCTCAAGCACTCTTATCATGGATACAGACCATACAGCGACCTCGAACAGCTTTCAAAATTCAATCAGTCATACATTTGAGCGAGTTGACGACCATCACCAAGCTGAATGGAACCAAAGCTCAGTTGACGATAAATTAACAGAACTTAACCTAACCTCCCTATCGGGACTGACCACCCACGACTACCTCCTCTACTCCCTCCCCGATAAAGACCGTCGTAACGATGGCAGACTCCGCGATAAGATACTCAAACGCTATCGGCACCTCGAACATGGGGGCTGGTATATCGCAGGACTCGACCCCGACAATAACTGGATCGATGTCATGGCGTGGGGTCGCTTCAAGCCAGATTCTCCCCGCACAGGAAATAATGGCAAGCTAGTCAAATACGAATCTCCACCCAAGACCCCCAACCGAGTTACCTATTTCCGCGTTCCCCTTCCCCTCTGGAGTCAGGTGGCAGCCCGTTACGGCATCAAACTTTATCATTCTCCTTTAGCCCTACGTTTGAGTGCTAGGAAACAACCCGTTAACTTCTGGTCGTGGGTCAAGAGTCATCCTGAAATTCCCATTGTCCTGGCTGAAGGAGAAAAAAAAGCAGGGTCACTAATTTCTCAGGGCTATGCTGCCATCTCCCTACCTGGTATCTGGGGCGGTCGCCAACCCAAAGACCGAGACCCAGACCAAAAATTACATCACGATTTACTACCCCTGGCGCAGCCTGGACGTACCTTCATCATTCTCTTTGACTACGACCAAAAGCAGTCCACCCGCGAGGCGGTTTACAAGGCGACTCTAGCAACAGGAGAAGCCATCGAAGCTGCTGGTGTTAACTGTAAAGTCGCTCTACTACCAGGACCCGAAAAAGGAGTCGATGACTTCATCACCTCACGAGGAGACTCGGCATCAGGACATTTAAGTAGAATCATTAACAATGCCCATACAATTGAAGAATATCGATGGATTGGCAATCCTGATGACGATGAACTAATTAAATACGCTCCCGACACCGCTATCTGCGTTCCCTACCTGCCAGATACAACAGAGATCGTCCTAGATGCCCGAGGACTTACAGGCATCAAATCAGAGATGGCGACGGGAAAAACTTCTCTGGTTAAGAATTACCGCCAAAATCATCCCCACCAAAAATTTCTAGTTATCGGTCACAGAATCTCCTTACTTCGAGAACTTTCCCAGATCGGGAAGTTAAATACCAACCTATATTCAGAATTACCTCAAGGACAATTAGATAAAGTTAATTCTCTATCTATTACCATCGATAGTCTCTACAAGCTCAGAACCGCAGGAAATCGGTATGAGTGTATTTTTATCGATGAAGCCCGTCAGGTGATGAACCATGCTTTAGCTGCTAACACCTGCAAACAGCATCGCCAAGAAATCTTGATGAGTCTGATGTATTTTATTAGAAGTGCTAAACGGGTCATTATTGCCGATGCTCATTTAGATGATAATACGATTGATTTCTTCCGTGCGATGCGCCCTGAAGAAGAAACTCCTTTGATTATTAAAAATGACTACAAAAGTCCTCCTCGTGATGTTTATTACTATCAGGGCAATGATAGCAGTGCAATAGTTGCCAAACTCATTGCTGCTATCGAACAGGGTAAAAGAGTAATGGTGGTTTCTGACTCCAAGAAGACTATTTTGAAGTTAGAAGCGGTTTTAATGAAGAAGCTGGGCATTAAAGGTGGATTTAATTCTAAGCACTCTCGTTCGTCAAACAAGATAATCTGGACGATTCATGCCGAGAATAGTGGCAGCCCAGAAAACCAGCACTTCATCAACAATATATCGACCGCTGTAGAAGATGTAGATATCCTGTTAGCCTCCCCAAGCCTCTGTACTGGTGTAGATATCCAGGGCGAGCGCTTTGATGAGGTTTATGGCGTATTTAACGCGGTTTCGCTATCGGCTACGGATTGTCTTCAGGCGTTACACCGCTACCGCCAATCTGTACCCCTACATATCTGGGTAGCTCCCCGTCCTAGCTTTGGCTACCAGAACACTAACCCCAATGTAATTAAGCAGGAGATGTTAACCCTTGACGAGTTTAATGGCTTTTTGATGGGCATTGACATGGAAACTGGGGAGAAAACTCCCGTTAATGGTTGGGCTTTCGATGCTTTCTGTCAGGTCAAAGCCAAACATAATCGTTCCCTGAATAATTTAAGAGATCATCTGCATCGGCTGTTGGCGAGGATGGGCTACAAGGTAATTCTCGTCGAAACTCAAGGTGATGATGGTGCTAAATCGGATTTAATTGAAGCGAAAAAACAGATTGACGAGCATCATATAAAACAGGTAACTACCGCCGAAAAGATCGATCGCCAGCAATATTTGCAGTTGAAGAACAAGGCTAATCTGGCTCCATCGGAGCAGTATCAATTAGAGCGGTTTAGAATTGAATCTGGTTATGGGCAAGAAGTTACGGAAGAACTAGTTAAAAAGGACAAAGGAGGAGCTTATTTAGGTCAGTTAATTAATCTCGAAGCGGTTTTGTCTCCCCCCCAGGGTGAAGTAATCGACTCGAACACTGGTAGCAAACGTCCCGTTCCACCACAGATAGTACAAGAGCGAGATCGATGGGAGTTGGATAATTTACCCTTCTTACCCGATAGACAGCATCATTGTACTCAGTGGATGATGTGGCAGACTTTAGGACTACCGAAGATTTTAGAGCGTTTGTTGGCGGGTGAGGAGTATTCGGCTAGTGACCCCGAATTAATAAAGCTGGCTGAGACAGCGAAAAGCTATCGAGACAATATTAAAACGATTCTCGGTTTTTGGATTCCCGATAATTGTAGTCCTACTTGGCTACTGGGGATGTTGCTGGGTAAGCTGGGTTTAAAGACTGCTTCTCGGAAAAAAGGTTCTAGCGGTCAACAGGTGAAGTATTACAGTTTGGCTGTCGAGGAGGTTACTTTTGCTCTACAGGTATTGGAATATCGGCAAGCGGAAAGAGTCAAACGAGAAGAGCGCCAACGGCAGCGACAAGAGGAGAACCGACTGTATCAGGTGATGATAGAAACGCAATACGGATTGAGTCCAGATTCTATATCCACCCCCGACCAAAATAGTAATTTTACTAATAAACAGCAGGGGGTGAATATGGCTCCAACTCAGTCCCCAGGAATATTAGACAAGTTTCAACCGACCGTCGAGCTATTAGCCCAGATAGTAAATGGGGGATGGTCGGTATTTCAAGGATTAATAAACGGAGTAACTTCTCCAAATAAAAGACAAAATCTACCGCTCGATCCATGTATTTCATGGGGCGAGGAAGGATCATCTTCTACATTTTCTTCTCTTTGTATTGTGTTTAATTACTAATTGATTGCTTTCGCCAACAGTATCCGTATCTTGGCTCTCCCCCATTTATGGTTAATTTTTCTTCTAAATTCCTAATCTTCACTGGTAAAAGATTGAATGTCTTGAAAAACTAGAAGATGAAAAGATTACCCCTTATCTAGCCACGAAAGTATGCAAATTCCCAAAATATCGTTCAAATTCCCCAAAAATTTCAACGTCCAGATTGAAATAGCCAAAAAATATCACGAAATTAATTATTTTTGATGAAGAATAAAAAGACCCGCAAATTTGAGTCTAATGATGAAAAAAAATGACTTTAACATTAACGAAACTTGACTACGCAACAAGAGATCGAAAGGGAAAAGTAGCGTTTTACGTTCTCTTATGGAAACGGAAGGGAATAAGTTTAGAAACTTTCGATAACTACTGGAGAGATGTCCACGGTCCAGTTTGTGCCCGGCTACCCTGCCAGTATCAATACTGGCAGTTCCACCTGGAATATAATCAGGGGGGTTTATGGCCAAGTCTCGAAGGCATAGAGTGTAATTTGCCACCAGAGGACCAGTTCGATGGCATTGCCGAACTAACCTTCGCCAGCGAGGCAGACCGCCAAACCTGGTTCAGTGCGGCAGCTATTTTGATGAACGACGAACACAACATCTTCAGCAAAGCAATTGGCTACAACACTAGCCCAGGTAATTCAAAAACCTATGTAGATCGTATAGAAATAGGAGACCCCAACGGAAAACTCAATGTTCTGAAATTCCACCTTATGGTCAAGAAAGCTGATGGGGTTAGTGTAGATGCCTTTCGCCAATATATGACAGATAGCTTTGCTGCTTCTGTTATCCAGAGTGATTCAGTTCTCAAATTCCGGCTACATTTGTTTGAAGAGATAGACAATTCACGTCCAGATGCTGCGGGAGTCTCTCATTTTGAATCCTTAGAGAGGCAGTACCAAGCTGCAGTGGAAATTGCTTTTTCCAATCCTTTAGAAATGGAGAAGTTTTTTGCCTCGAACGAGTACGCTGCTGCTGCGAAAAATCAAGTCAAGTATGTCAAACAAATCAGTACATTTGCCGAGCGAGCTGCTTACACTTTTGTCTACGAGGGTAATATGACCCTAGCAGGTCAAAGAAGTTCTACTGTAGCAAATTTAATTACACGGGTAGGAGCAGTCAATCAACTGCAAGAAGACATAGTCGCCCTAATGGGCGGCTCGGTTATCGCGATCTGACAACCAAATTATAATACTAGGAGAAGTTAAAATGAGTCTGCCTAAAATTGTAGCTAAACAACCCGTTATTTTGGAACTAGAAGCAGGAATCTACTGGTGGTGCAAATGCGGAAAGTCTCAAAACTCGGCTTTCTGCGACGGTTCTCACCGAGGGACAGAATTCGCGCCAACGCAATTTGAGTTAGCCGAAAAGCAAAAAGTTGCCTTATGTCAGTGTAAGTATACGAAGAATCCTCCTTTCTGCGACGGCACGCACAGCCAATTATAATCATTCCAAATGATTTCCGTATGATTTTACAATGTTATCTAAAGAAGTATGGGATGCAGAATAAATACGTCTTTTTTTTATAATCGCAAAGTCTTGTTCGATAAGATTAAAATCGGGTGAATAGGGTGGCAAAAACAAAACCTTGTGACCTGCCTGTTTGGCATCCGAAATACATCATCTTTGCGGTGAAATGGCGTATTATCCAGGCTCAAAGTGGAATTAGGGTTAAGCTGAGGAAGAAGATGCTTTTGTAGCCATTGGTTGAACCATAAAGCATTGGTACTACCTTCAAATAGGAATGGTGCGAGTAATTGCTTTCCTCTCTTGCCCGCAATTAAACTAGTTCGAGTTCTTCTTTTTCCGCTTCGCTCTCCGTAGGATTTTTGTCCGCGAGCGCAATTATTTTGACTTTTCAGACATCCTCTAAAGAAACGTGTGTGTTTGCCCTGGAGGAATGACGACTCCATTTGCCAAAAAGACTCAGACATAGTCTAAAACTTCAATCGGTTCAAGTGAAACCTCTGCAATAGGAAAATCAAGCCATGAAATCCTCAAAAACAGTAGCCAAACCGAGAAAAACAACAGCTTTTCGGCGACTCTGGTCTTTGCACTGGATTATGTCAGCCGGTTACCTTATACTTTTTACAGGTGGTGCAGCAATGGCTCGCATTCCTCGTGAGCTGTTTATTCGTAACCCCCTCTATGACTTTCACAAATCCATCGGGACCCTAGCGATGGCTTTATTGACTTGGAGAATTTTTTTACTTCTGCGCGTATACATAAGTAAGTACAAACGGAAATCGCCCAGGTTTTCTTTCAATTGGTTTCGTACTTTTGCTTTACATACATCTTTGTATATTTTGATGCTAGCTGTTCCTATTAGTGGCTTCTTTTTCTCTAACTCTTTTAAAAGTAACAATGTGCGCTTCTTTGGCATTACCTTACCAGATATATTTCCGGAGAATTCCGCTATGGTCGAATTAGGAAGAAGCATGCATTTTTGGTTTGCTTATGGGTTTCTTGCTTTGATTATTCTCCATGCCATTGACCAATGGAAGTTTATCAAAAATTTTTGGCGGCGCAACTTCAAACTGTCAGACAAATTTAAGTGTAGCGACCCGAAATAAGAATCACTCCGACCCGCAATAACGTCATTTTTGAGACCATATTAAATAACAATATAAGGGGGTCAAACCCAGATTAAATGACAATCGACCCAGATTATTCTGACACCAGCCCAAAATAGTAACTCTCGACCCACAATAATTGACAATAAACATTTCACAATGGAATACCAATTTTGAGAATCAGATCTCTCATGTCCTGAGTTTTCTCTGGAGGTAATTGACCGTGGAGAAATGAACGCACCTCAGCAGGTCTAACATTCAACAATCTGGCAATAGATTTAGTATTATATCCATGCCGAATTAAATTAGGTTCAAGGTCATCAAAACCAATAGCTAAGATAGTCTCCATAAATTCAGTAGTAATTGGTTTAAGCCCTACTTGATAAGCCTCATTCATCGCTAAGGTTAAATACTGTTCTACCTGTAGTGGTGTAGATAATCGCTCTCCTAAAAAAGAAATAGTAGATGATTCGAGAATATCCGTAGGCTGGACTTTATCCTTAGCAGCCTGAGTTAGAATCCATTGAATATATTCCGACTGATGACCTCGAATGCCTTCCAGGGCAAAAATATGAGTGCGACCACCAATTTGGCGATCGGATAGTAACGGAACAGAAAACAACGCTAGACGTATAATTAATATTATTTAACTTAAGTTGTTTGAGATTTAACTGTGTATATAAGTGAACTTGTACGTCGAGTTTTGCCCGACTGAACGTATAATTA
>JADEXJ010000234.1 GCA_015207195.1 Pleurocapsales cyanobacterium LEGE 10410 | reverse complement strand
TACTGATGTTGATTACGATAGTAAAGTTTCTGCCACTTGTCGGCATCAAAAGGCTGTTTCTTTAACGCTTTTGTTTGATTCATTACGCTTCCTCTGTATTACCTGATTTTACAGTGGGAAGGGAGTAAGATAGAGCCATTGAAAACTGACGGAATATCAAGAAAATCAATACCGTGTTTGCGGATATTAGAAATTCGTTTTGATTCATCCCATTGAAATTTCATACCTTATATTGTAACTACAATTTGTAGCTACAATATTGTTATTTAACTAAATCTTGCTCTGCCGAGCGCCATAACTCAGCTTGACAAAACGAAACGATCGCACCAAATAAACAACAGCGCGATCGTCATAATTAAGAAGCTCTCTAGCAATAATATGCTATCCCAAACTATCTTTAAGATGGTCGCAGACGCGCAGGGCATTAGCGACAATGGTTAGGGTGGGATTTACCGCCCCCATAGACGGGAAGAAGCTAGCGTCAACTACATAGAGGTTTTCTACATCGTGAGTGCGACAGTTGAGATCGAGAACCGTGGTTTTGGGATCTGAACCAAACTTACAAGTACCTACCTGATGCCAGACTGCCGAAAGGGGAACTTGTGCCACCATAAACATAAAAAAGTCCGCTTTACGTAGATATCCCTGCCACATATCCACAAAATCGTTGTGTGCTTTGAGATTATTACGAGTAAAGTCTACTTTAATTTTGCCATCTTTAAGAGTAACGCGATTGTCGGGTTCGGGTAGGTCTTCACTAGTCAACCACCAGTCTACCGCGTGTTCCGCCATGTATTCTAAAGTCGATTGGGGTACTGAGTCGGGGGCGAAAAGTGCCAGACGATTCCATTTAGATTTACCCGTCATCTGCACCTGTCCCAGAGGATAGTCGTGTTCGGGGCTACCAAAATAGAAGTCGTTGAAGCCCAGGGTTTTTTGGAATTTAGTCGGATTAGGTTTACCCGCGATCGCCACTATGGAAGAATGGTTATGTAGCATCAGGTTGCGTCCCACCATCCCCGAAGAGTTTGCCAAGCCATCGGGGTGTCGCTCATTGCCAGACTTTAACAACAGGGCTGCGGAATTGATCGAACCGCAGGAGAGAATGAAAGTATCGGCGGTATATTGTTCTTGATTGCCACCAATTTCTACCTCTACTGCTGTTACCCGTGCGCCACTATCGTCGGTAATTAGTCTAGTAACTACAGTATTAATTTTTAACTCGACGTTGTTGTATTCCGTTGCTGGATCGATACAGGCAACTTGAGCGTCCAACTTGGCATCTATTTTACAAGGATAGGGATCGCAGGTAGCACAGCGGATACACTTACTGTTTTCTGGATCTTCAACGTTGCGATCGACCGCCAAGGTTAAATGATGGGGATGTAAACCCAGTCGTTCTAAGGAATCTGCAACTTCCTGCATCCGTGGTTCGTGAGGTAAAGCAGGAAAGGGATATTCGGCAGACATGGGAGGTTCGGTGATATCTTCTCCCTTGTTGCCATGGATTTTAAAAATACTTTCAGCGCGGGTGTAATAGGGTTCGAGATCCTGATAGCTAAATTCCCAAGCGGGAGAAATGCCTGCCTGGTGTTTGATCTCGCCAAAATCTGCTTCCCGCATTCTTTGCAAGGCTGCGCCATAGACCTTAGTATTACCACCCACATTATAAAAAGCTTGGGGTCTAAAACTGTTGTTATCCCGATCTAACCACTTTTCCTCTACCTGGTATTTTCTACCCTGAAAAATTGCGTCGGGATTCCAGTTGTCGTCTTCATTTGGCAAATAACCGCCCCGTTCTAAAATTAAAATACGCTTGCCTGTAGGGGCGAGAGAATAAGCGACTGTACCGCCACCTGCACCCGCACCGATAATGATTACGTCGTAATGATTCATATTTGACTACTAATTACTGATTATTTGCGAAGCTACATGCGGGGATTACCCCTTTGTCCCTTTAGGGACTAATTCAATTACTAACTACCGATATTCAATCAAATCATCTCTAACCAATTGATTTCAGTATCTTTGACTGCTGCTGCATCGGGCATTTTTTGCCCACGCATCAACTCGGATATGGCTGCGATTTCTTGCTCCCTATTGACTCCCGCAACTGCCATAACTTTGTTGTCTTGGAGATAGTACGCTAAGAATTTTGGCTCATCTAAGTCGCCATCGACTTTTACTTCATCCCATTTTTCCGCGTGTCCCACATAGCGCAGCTTGAGGTCGTATTGACCCGACCAAAAGAAAGGAACCACTGTCGTAACGGTTTTTGAACCATTATCGAGCATATTGGCTGCTGCGATGCGCCCGTGTTGGGCTGCTAACCGCCAGTGTTCGATGCGAGTTGGTTCCCCCATGGGTGCATAAGGAAAACTTGCAATATCTCCTGCTGCATAGATATTATCTATTTCGGTTTGCAGATAGTCATTGACGGGAATACTACTATCTTTTTCATTGAGTTCAATTCCCTCAAGATAGCTAGTGTTGGGTTCGACTCCAATGCCTAAGATAACTAAATCGGTAGCAATTTGCTCCCCGTTTTCTAATATTGCCCGTTCTACTTTACCGTTCCCCGTAAATTCAGTCGCTTTCGTGCCAAATTTAAAGCTAACGCCTTGTGCTTCGTGGAGTTTTTGGAACATTTTGCCTAGCTTGTTCCCCAAAATCTTTTTAAAAGGAACGTCACTAGGAGAAACTACGGTAACTTCTAACCCCTGTTGAGTTAAGCTGGCTGCTGCTTCCATGCCGATAAAGCTAGAACCGACGATCAAAGCTTTTTTGACATCCTTGACAATATTTAAAATAGAAGTTGCGTCCTCTGGTTGGCGGATAGTAAAGATGTTGGCTAAATCTGACCCAGGTACGTCTAATTTTCGTGCCGTTCCTCCCGTTGCCAGTAATAAGGAGTCATATTCGAGACGGGAATCATCCTCAAAGATAATTACCTTATCTGCTACATTTACTTCAGTTACCGCCTTACCAAAACGTAGTTCGATATCATGTTCGTCATAAAACTCACAGCTACGCAGGAGTAAGGCATCCTCTTTAGCTTTGCCCTGAAGATAGCCCTTACTTAATTTTGTGCGATCGTAGGGTAGTTTTTCCTCGGCACTGACTAAAATTAATTTTCCCTGAAAACCTTTTTGACGTAGGTGTTCTACCGCAGCCGTTCCCGCAGCCCCCGCACCGATAACCACCAAAGTATCCTTAATGCTGGGTTCGTAGTTTGCCATTGCCAAAGTACGGTGCTGGGATATTTCGTCTGGAAGCTGGACTAATACTCGATCGCCTTCTATCCTTACAGAAAAATGCTCTAGGGAATCTAAACCTGGGGGTTCTTCCTGTTCTCCAGCGATCGCATTGAAACAGGCGTTATGCCAAGGACAGACTATTGTTTCGCCACACAAGACTCCTTTTGCTAAGGGTGCGCCATAGTGAGTGCAAAATGCCCCCGTTGCATAGAATTTATCTTTGATCTTAGACAATAAGATCTGTGAATCTGCTATATCGATCTGCTGCATTTGACCGTTTTGCAGATCGTTTACTTTAGCGACAGCTATTTCCTTCATTTACCGTAATAATGACCTGATATCGTTTTGCTCTGGTAAGCGCGGTTACTATGACCCAGCAGGAGCGACAATTAAAGTTTGTGGTCGGCATAATTACTACATTGTTTAGCCCACCGTCTTTAAAGCGATCGCTATTAAACCTTTGCTTAATATTTAGTTACATTTTCGGTAAATAATTTTTTTTTTGTATCTTACTAAAGTATTAGATGCAATATTACGTTATCTCAAATTTATAGTTTGCTTTAATTTTTTTTAGAAAAAGTTTATTCAAAAGTTATTATTATCTATCTTTAGATAGAAGAAATTATATTATATTATTTTGTCATCTATCCTTAGATATAAAACTAGCAGAAAATAAATTTAAGAACAGGGTGGAAAGTCCTCTATCAGATGGGTAAAAACAAGACAGAGAAAGAGCTTGGGATTATTTAAAATAATATTATCGCAACAAAATAAAGTTTAAATTTTCTCATTTTTCACCATAAATATGAAGATCCAATCAGCGGTATTAGTTCCCCTCGGTTTTGGTAAATACGTTCGCAGCGATCGCGTTACGGCACTGGTTCCCATTGAAGAAGAAAGAGGTTCGGGAAGGCGTACTTTTGTACATTTAGAAGGCGAAGATACTCCCTTAGTAGCATCACGTTCTGAAGCCACTATTGTTCGGGATATTGTTCAAGAACCTAAAGAAATTACTCAGTCTCGACAACAGCAAGAAATCTTGCGCGATTTACTGAGCGATCTAAGTCAGGTTAACGGTACAGTGCGTCGGATCAATCGTGATGAAGGCGGTTTAGATTTAGATCGTCTAGAACAGCGGATCCGCCAGGTAATAGAAGAGGAATAGTAGTTCGGAGTTGGGAGTTGGGAGTTGGGAGTTGGGAGTTGGGAGTTGGGAGTTGGGAGTTGGGAGTTCGGAGTAGTTAGCTGTCTCTCTGTTTTCCTAGAGAATCGTAATGTAGAGACATCTAACCCTAGCAGGATAAAAATCCTTAAAATTTTAAATACTATGTCAGGTGTAACAGAATGGAAATAAATAAACTATGTTTAGTTCACATCAGGCATTGATGAGTCGCTTGAAATCCTACGCCAGGAAGTTAACTGTAACCGTTAGCGCGATCGCTCTAGCGGTTTTTATGTGGTCGAATTCGTTTATTATTAGCGATATCACAGCTAACGCTCAAACCATCGATGATTTGCCTTTTTTAGTCGCAGTATCAGGGATCAAAGATGGGGTTGAAGGAACAGTAGATAAAGGTGTTGGCACTGTTAAACGCAACTTAGGCGATCTGACAGATGATAAATCCACAGAAGCCAAAGGTACAATGCAGCAGGTTAAAGGTGATGTTAAGCAGGGTGTTGGCACTGCTAAAAACAAGCTTGATGATGCAAAAAATGATGTAGAAAATAAGTCGGAAAATATCATTGATTCAGTAAAAGATTTCTTTGATTAAGCTACGTAACTGTAGACCAGACATTGATTAACAGCGTTGGGTAAAGTTAACCGACTTTACCCAGCTGTTTATGTCTAAGTAAATCAAATTGTCAAAGTCCCTAAACCTGAAAAATTCCTACTTAAACCCCGTCCACATAGAAAACTGTAGTTTGATTTAAATAGTATTCAAACTGGATGCGGTTTATATAGAGCAAATTGTGAAACTTTAGCTAGATTTAACCAAAATTGTTTGAGACTAAAGTTGTTATGACTTATATAAAATAACTATAAATATTTAGCATGAGCGAACAGCAAGAACCGAAAACCTTTGAAGTAGACGGAACTCGCCCGATTGAAAACACTGATTTTGAAGTAGCAGATACTTATCAAGAAGATGGGGAACGTCCCATCGCCAAAGGTCCAGATTTTCTAGTCAACGCAGGTTCATCCTCTCAGGAAAAAACGTCCGATCGCGATCGCAATTCACCCCAAGCAGCTCGGCAACAGAATAATACAATAGATTCCCGTCCTGTAGATGATAGTAACCTAGAAGTAGTAGATACTTTTGCAGCCGATGGAGAACGTCCGATAGTAGAAGGCGATCACCAAATTGTGGATCGTATTAATATAGACGGCGATCGCCCCGTTACATCTAGTAATTTAGATGCAGACAAAGTATTAAAAGTTGATGGAGAGCGTCCAGTAGATAATAGTGATGTTGAAGTAGTGGATACTTTTACTGCTGATGGGGAACGCCCTATTATGAAGAATAAATACGAAGTAGTAGACACTTTAGATATCGATGGAGAACGCCCTATAACTTCAAATAATAGCTAGATAAAATCAATAGTAATGATTGTCGATCTTTCCTAAGATATAAGTTTATCGTTATAAAAATAAGTCATAGGATAGAAGGAAGCTCCAATCTTTGCTGTTATTGTAGTTTTGTAAACAGGTAATAAAATACGATTATGAGTATACAAGATAAGGCAGAAGAACTCAAGCTCAAAGCGGAAGCTAGAAGCGAAAAAATTGAAGGAAAAATCAGAGAAAACCTAGGCGAATTTTCCGACGATCCAGAAGCAGTTAAAGAAGGTCAAGAGAAACAAGAGCAGGCAAAAGAATTAATCGACGAAGCGGAAAGCAAATAACTTTAAAGCAACTTTAATCATACATAAGCGTCGCTTAAACACTTTTTAATTAGTGTTTTAATTTGCGTATTGTAACTTCACTTGTAAGACAACTTTTGGTAGGCTGTTAATAATAACTGCCTACTATTTTTTAGTTTAAATCTATTACAGATTACAACAGTTAAACTCTCTTAACCCAAACTGGCATTAACTCAAAAACCCTGGATAGTTATCGAGTAAGTCAGCAGGATCTTGATAAATTGCCACACAACCAGCATCGGTCAAAGTTTCGCGAGAAAAACCACCAGTAAGAACTCCAATTGTTGATAGGTTAGCTTTTTTAGCAGCTATAGCATCGTAAGGACTATCCCCTACTACCATTACTTCTTCAGCCGAAATACCGTCCAATTTTGCCAAAGCAGAAACAAAAATATCTGGTTCTGGTTTAGATTTTTCCACATCATCGGTTGAGGTAGCACCATCGATTAAATCTTCAATTTCCAACAATTGCTTGTAGTATTCGATAGTTTCTTTCCTAGCTGATGAAGCCAAGACAACTTGAATACCATCAGCTTTGATAGTTTCAAACAGTTCTTTTACTTTAGAAAAAGGTTGCACTTGCTCTAGCAAATTATCCTGATAATATTGTTTGCGATACTGGGCAATATCCGACTCTAACTTTTCAGCTTCCGAAGACGATAGCAAGTCACCTATGATGTAGGCACTGCCTTTGCCAATTTGCTGACGTAGTTGTTCTTTAGGAAAGTCATAACCGTATTCTTTAAAAGCTTTGACCCAGGCTTCGGCATGGTAATCAACAGAATCGACTAGTGTTCCGTCTAGGTCGAAAATTATCGCTTTAATAGTCATTAGTCATTTTAAAAAAAATTTTATTAGGGCAACCTTGGCGATCCAGGTTGCCATATAATATAATGCTTAATTTAAAGTTTAGCTTCTTGACGCGCAAATAAAGCGATCGCCTGTTTGATAAATGCAGGTAGATCGTCGGGATTACGACTGGTAACTAAATTGCCGTCCACTAACACTAGTTGGCTGAAAAATCAGCAGCATCATCAAACATCTCTCCTGTCTTTTCCAGAAGCTGATTGTCGGGGTCACTGCGATCGATTAGAGGTTGTTTTTTGGCGGGAATTCTTGTGGGGTCTAATAATTCTTTTCGTTCCCCAGGACTGACGTAATCGTTCACGTTATCCAAAGCTGTCGCTTTGTCGTCGGAGTAAAGCAGACCTTCTACCTTGCTATCATCGGTGGGATAGCTGGTTTCACTTCGGTTAGCTGCTGCCAATAATGTCGAGCTAGGTAAGCTAGCGTTGTCTTTGCCCTTAGTAACTCTTGGGTCGTTAGTAACTTTATATTTGGTCATCCCGTCGCC
>JADEXJ010000233.1 GCA_015207195.1 Pleurocapsales cyanobacterium LEGE 10410 | reverse complement strand
CCTCTAGAAGTAGCCCAAGTAGCAGATGAAGTGCCACAAACACCAGCTACGCCAAATATACCACCACAAACCTCGACAGAAGAAAGCACGGCTAGGTTATTGATTGTGGAAGATTATCCCGATAATCGCGATTTATTACTGTTTATGCTGCAAACACTAGGCTACGAACCAGATGTGGTAAATAACGGTCAAGAAGCCCTAGAGCAATTAAAAGATCGTACCTACGATCTGATTCTAATGGATTGTCAGATGCCCGTAATCGATGGATATCGGGCAACTCAGCTAATTCGCCAGCAAGAAGAAGATCGGCGACATACTACAATTGTCGGGCTTACTGCTCATGCGATGGCGGGCGATCGCCAAAAATGTCTGGATGCAGGGATGGATGATTATCTTGCCAAACCAATTGACATAAACGGCTTAGTTAATATTTTACAAAAATGGCTCGAAATGCCAGATAATTAGCGCGATCTAGGGAATTCCTGAGGACTGCCCTCTGCCCTACAAAACCTATGGGTAGCATTCTTTCTTCTAGTCCAAGTTAACTAACCATCTCCATGAAATACAATGCTCTGAATTTTTATATCTTTCTCTCTTCGTTGGTAACGGCATAATTATAAAATAGTTTAGAATGTCCCTTTGGACGAAGGTTTGCCAAGCAACTGAATTATCAATATGCAAGCAAATACAAATCTTGTTGCCAAGCCTCAAGGAATAGGAATGATATTTCAGCTAGCTGATGGCAAAATTCAAAGCTGTAACCAAAATGCCGAGAAAATTTTCGGCTGTAGTGTTGAGGAAATTAGCCAGGCTTTTTCGCTTCAACCACCTGGGCAAATAATACATGAAGATGGCTCACCTGTTGCTGCTGACGAATGTTCAGCGATCGCCAGTTTAAAAACGGGACAGCCTGTAGAAATGGTAATCGGTTTTTATCGACCTAACGGGGACTTGGTTTGGCTATTACTCAACTCTGAGCCTTTGTTTCAATCGAGCAATCGAGAGCCTAATGGTGTGGTAACAACTATTAAAGATATTACAGCGGAAAAAAGTCAGGATTCTGCGGAAGAAAGATCTTGGCAGCCGAGTCGAGAGTTTGTTGAGTTAGCCGATGCGGTACCTGGAGTATTATACGTCTTTGATGCGATCGCCAGGCGAAATCTGTTCGTGAATTCCCAAGCTGATAATTTGTTGGGCTATACCTCAGAACAAATATTGGCTATGGGGACAAATTTTACCAACCAGGTAATGCACCCCGAAGATCTCAACTGCTTGCCCCCTCATATAGAGCAGCTCAATCAAAGTCGGTCGCCAGAAGTATTTAAGCTCGAATATCGGATGCGCCACCGTAACGGAGAATGGCGGTGGTTTTGTACCCACGACCGAGTATATCGACGTAATGCGGATGGTTCGGTTAGGCTGATTTTAGGTATCGCCAGGGACATTACACATCGTAAGCGAGTGGAAGAAGCTTTACGTGAAAGCGAAGAACGTTTGAATCGTGCCACCATCGCTTCTGGTTTTGGCATGTGGTTTAGGGATTTTACTACGGGTAACATCGAATGGACAGACCAATGCAAAAAATTGTTTGGACTAACTCCTGATATAGAAGTTTCTTACGAATTGTTTTCCCATACTCTGCATCCCGACGATCGCGATCGCGTTGAGGAGACGATTAATCAAGCTCTGAAGACGAAAACTGAATACGTTAATGAATATCGAGTAATTTTGCCTGATGGGGCAATTCGTTGGTTGAGGGCAAAAGGGAAGGGGTTTTATAACCAGGCTGGAGAAGCTGTCAGCCTGATGGGTACGGTGGAAGATATTAGCGATCGCAAGCAGGCTGAGGCAGAGTTAGCTGAAACTAACAATATTTTACAGTCTATTATCAATGATGCTACCGATGCAATTTTTGTCAAAGACCTTCAGGGACGCTATGTAATTGCTAACCAAACAGCAGCGGAGTGGCTAGATATTACCGTTGCAGAAATGTTGGGTCAAAACGATACTGCCCTGATGGATTTGAAATTGGCACAGTCGATGATGGCAATAGATCGCCGAGTTATTGCCGAAGGCAAGCACTATAGTTATGAAGAAGAAATGCCCGATGGTGCAGCCAGGCGATCGCTGTTAACCAATAAATATCCCTGGCGCGACCATGCAGGAAACATTTTAGGGGTCATTGGCATTGCCAGAGATATTACGCAATTTAAAGAATCAAAACGCAAGCTTCAAGAAAATGAACGTCTGCTGAGGTTGGCACTAGCTAACGCCAAAGCAGGTTCTTGGAATTGGGAATTTGACACGGGAAAGGTTATTTGGTCGCCAGAAAACTATGAGCTATATGGCTTGGATCCTCAACAAGGCTTGATAGAATATCAAGATTGGGAAAATTTAGTACATCCAGAGGATCGAGATAGAGCCAACCAAGAAGTACAGCGGGTTCTCTCTGGAGAATCTGACGAGTTTCGGACAGAATTTCGCATCGTTCACCCCCAACAAGGTATACGTTGGCTGCTAGGTATTGGCAACGTCAGCCTAGATGAAAACGGTAAGCTAATTCGCTTGAGTGGCATAAATCTAGATATTAGCGATCGCAAACAAACAGAAGCAGCCTTGCGCGATCGCGAACAACACCTAAGAAAACTGATTGATAGCCTGCCCATATATTCGGGAATTATTACTACTGATGGTGTAGTGATGGAAGTCAATCAGACAGCTTTAAAATCAGCCTCTTTGCAGCCAGAAAATGTTTTGCACCAGCACTTTTGTGACACCTATTGGTGGTCTTATTCAACCGAGACTAAGGCAGTGGTTGAAAACGCAATTAAACGGGCAGCTACAGGAGAAAGAGTACGTTACGATGTTGTAGCTCAAATAGCCCAAGAGCAGTTTATTGTTGTCGATCTTAATATAGTCCCCGTGTTTAACCAAGATGGGTCAGTAGAATATTTGGTAGCATCGGGAATTGATATCAGCGATCGCGAGGCAAGCAAACAAGCCCTACAGCGCAGCGAGTATGAACTGAGACTAATTACCGAAGTGATTCCCCAACAAGTTTGGACGGCATCACCAGACGGTAAAATAGACTACATCAATCAGCGTTGGCAAGACTACATCGGATATACCTTAGAACAAATACAACGACGCGGGTGGTCGAGTATTATTCATCCTGAGGATTTACAGCATTTGAGAGACACTTGGGCTGAATCGATACGGACGGGAAAAAAATACGATATGGAGGCTCGTTTGCGCCGTGCAGACGGCAGGTATTGCTGGTTTTTAGGCAGGGGTAGACCGTTACGCAACCAGGAGGGAGAAATTATTAAGTGGTATGGCACAAATACCAACATCACCAGAATCAAAGAATTGGAGGACAAACTACGGCAACAGGCAGACGATTTAATTAAAGCCAATCGAATTAAAGACGAATTTTTAGCAATTGTTTCCCACGAACTACGTACTCCGCTAAATCCCATCTTAGGCTGGTCACAACTATTGACTGGGGGAATGCTCGATGCAGAACAAACCACCAAAGGACTGGAAACAATTCAACGTAACGCCAAATTGCAGGCACAGCTTATTGAAGACTTGCTGGATGTTTCACGTATTCTAAGGGGCAAGTTAAATCTCAATCTCGTTCCTCTAAATTTAGCATCAGTAATCACAGCAGCGTTAGCCACAGTTCAACTAACAGCCGAAGCCAAATCAATTCAGATAGAAACCGCGTTTGAACCGAATATCGGACAGGTTTCAGGAGATACTGGGCGTTTACAGCAAATAGTCTGGAATTTGGTCTCTAACTCGATTAAGTTTACTCCAGAAGGAGGACAAATAATAGTCAAACTAGAGCGGGTTGAGCAATTTGCCCAAATTATAGTGCAGGATACGGGAAAAGGAATTGAACCTGGGTTTCTACCCTACGTATTTGATCGCTTTCGCCAAGCAGAAAGTAGCAGTACCAGAAAGTTTGGCGGTTTGGGCTTAGGACTCTCTATTGTCCGTCATTTGACCGAACTACATGGAGGAACGGTTGATGCAGAAAGTCCAGGGGGAGGACGGGGGGCAACCTTTAGGGTTAAATTGCCTTTAATCGACCTACCCACCGCAGCACCGACAAGCAACGAACTAGGAGATTGGTCATTAGAACCTATCTTCTGTGAAGGGATTAGAGTTTTGATAGTGGATGACGAACTAGACTCACGGGATATATTGGCTTTTGCCTTAGAACGAGAGGGAGCAGAAGTAACTTCTGTAGCATCCGCAGCTGAAGCTTTAAAAGCCTTGGAAAACAAAAGTTACGATTTGTTGCTCAGCGATCTTGAGATGCCCGAAGTTGATGGCTGTACTCTAATAAGCCGAGTTCGTACCCTACCTCACGGAAAAAACCTTCCCGCGATCGCCCTAACCGCTTATGCAGCAGAATCAGATCGACAGCGTTCAATAGATGCTGGGTTTAATCGGCATCTGTCCAAGCCAATCGATATTCCTCAGTTGATCACTGTAATCATGCAGTTGATTGGGTAGTTAAGAAACGAAAAAAGTTTAATTACGTTTAATTACTTTTGCTACCCAGTCCAAACAGTAGGGCGATCGCCACAACACCGCTATTCAAAACCGCCAGATAACAAGTCGGACAAGATTTTTGACACCTTCTCCATGATTGAGATTAAGCCAATTGTCGTTGGCAGCTTCAACTTCCCAGTCCGAACGAGAGTCATCGGTTATTCGCTCAATCGAGCCAGAATAACTTAGGGGACTTTTTTCTGTAGTCTGTTCTGAAGGTAATTTAATTGTCGGTTCTAACTCCGAATCAATCACTCGTTTGCCACCCCCATCAGATCCATCAACCCGCCTGGCTACAATTCCTGCCAAGGACTGTGCCGTATTTTCTGAATCAGGCATTTTAGCTGACGTGCTTGAAGACCATAGCCCAATTCCTCCGATTAGCAATATACTCAAGGTAGCTTTGAGCGTAGCCATCACCAATTTGGAATTCTTCACGATTGGTCACCTCCCTAATTTAATTTGCCGTGCTGGTAGTACTTGATTTGCAGCTAGTAGCTATTAACTTTTCGGGTGTGAGTATCGCTACCTGCCATAATTTTTGGTTTGATAGTCTTGCAGAATCAGTAGCTCAAATCTACCAATCAATTAAACTCAAAACCCCAAATTTTTGTCAGATAATGATGCAGTTTCAAAACAAACACTACTCTATCCTTACTATTTCTATTCTCGCTCAAAAATGACAATACTGTAGAGTCAAACTACAAATCGTTAGAAATTTAGGCGTTGCTGAATAGGTAATGCTGAACACATCAAAATAGGGAATTGAAGAGCATACTATTTCACAGTGCTAGAATGAGAAATCAAGGACAAATATTCATGCCGAAAATAACGCAGGGTGCTGAAGACTGGATTTGGTGCTGCCCGACCTAGACCACAGAGACTAGTATATTTGACCATATCGCACAATTCTTCTAATTTTTTGAGGTCAGTTAGGGTAGCTTTACCCTCGCCAATTTTAGTTAACAACTGATATAGCTGAACTGTGCCAGCACGACAGGGAATACACTTGCCACAGGATTCATCCATACAAAATTCCATAAAGAAGCGTGCCACATCTACCATATTGGCAGATTCGTCCATCACAATTGCCCCACCAGAACCCATAGTCGCTCCTAATTTAGTCAAAGACTCATAGTCTACAGGAGTATCGAACATCGCAGCAGGTATGCAGCCCCCAGAAGGTCCTCCTGTTTGCACGGCTTTAGCTTTTCCTCCATCAGAAACACCGCCACCCATTTGTTCCACTATTTGTTGCAAGGTTATACCCATTGGCACTTCGATTAAGCCCGTGTTGCAAACCTTGCCTGCCAGAGAAAAAACTTTGGTTCCTTTGCTTTTTCCCGTTCCAATATTGGAAAACCAATCAGCACCCTGGCGAATAATAGCAGGAATATTGGCTAAAGTTTCCACGTTGTTAATTAAAGTAGGATAACCCCACAAGCCTGATTCGGCTGGATAAGGAGGGCGAGGACTGGGAATTCCCCGTTTACCCTCAATTGATGCCATCAAGGCAGTTTCTTCCCCACAGACAAATGCCCCAGCCCCGACGCGAATGTCGATTTTAAAATCAAACGAGGACTCAAAGATTTGACTTCCCAATAGACCAAATCGTTTTGCCTGACGAATTGCTGTTTGAAGATGATTAATCGCCAGGGGATATTCTCCCCGCACATAGATATAGCCTTGACTCGCGCCGACTGCATAAGCAGCGATCGCCATGCCTTCAATTACCCGATGGGGATCGCTCTCTAAAACGCTGCGATCCATAAATGCTCCTGGATCGCCTTCATCTCCATTACAGATCACATATCTTGGTTTGTTTTGTGCCTTGGCTACCGTTGCCCATTTTAAACCCGTAGGATATCCCGCACCGCCTCTACCTCTCAAGCCACTGCGAGAAATTTCCTCGACCACAGATTCGGGAGTCATTTCCCGTAAAGCCTGATATAGTCCTAGATAACCATCGGCAGCAATATAATCTTCGATTTTTTCTGGATCGATTTTGCCACTATTTTCTAGGACAATCTTTGACTGTTTGGTGAAGAACGGATGACTATGAGGTTGATATTCAGATGGTGATAAAGACGGCTGAGAATTGTTGGTTTGAGCAATAGCTGCCACAATAGCGGAAGCGTTATCCGTTGTGACGCGATCGTATAAAGTGCCTGCGGGGTCTACCCTAACTAAAGGACCTTTACTACACAAGCCCATACAGCCAACTCCAGAAACCGCTACTTTACCTCCCAACCCCGCCTCGTTTACGGCTTCTTCTAGCTGTTCTTTGACCGCCAGTCCATTGGAAGATAGGCATCCCCCTACAGTACAGCAACGAATACAGGTTTTATCTTGTTGCTGATGTTCTCTAGTGGCGATCGCTTTTAGTTCTTTAAGATCCATGATGCAGACACTCCTCAACTCGATGAACAATAGATTCAGCAGTTTGATGACCTTCAACATTGCCATCAACTACCACCGCAGGAGCAATACCACAAGCTCCCAGACATCTAGCAGTTACTAGAGACAGTTGATTATTAGAAGTAGTTTCTCCCGCTTGAACTTGATAACGCTGTTCTAAAGTTGCTAACAAGTTAGCTGCTCCTTTGACATAACAAGCCGTACCCATACAGACGGCGCAAGTATGCGCTCCTTTTTGTTTCAAAGAGAAAAAATGATAAAAAGTAGCCACGCCGTAAACACGGCTAGGGGGTAGTTTTAGGCTATGAGCGATATAGAGCAAGAGGTCTTCTTCCAAATAGCCAAACAATTCTTGTGCTTGATGAAGCACCTCAATTAGGGCATCGGCTGAATATTGATAGCGTTTCATAGTTGCTGTCAGCATCCGAAATCGCTGATCGCCACTGGGATGTTTATTAGGATTTTCTTTGGTGATCGGCATATTTTGGTGGTTAGTAAGTAGGTGGGGTAATTAAATAAAAGACAATTGGTCAGCTTGGGGAGATAGGGGGATGGGGAGTTAGGGAGTTAGGGAGTTAGGGAGTTAGGG
>JADEXJ010000232.1 GCA_015207195.1 Pleurocapsales cyanobacterium LEGE 10410 | reverse complement strand
AACCGATCTGGACGATACTTTTCACATGGTCATCGAAATTGCTGCGCTGTTCTCCATCATTTGGTCAGCATGGCGGTGGCGTAACCCAACTTCCAAGTACTACTCAACCAGTCAGGAAGCATGATTTTTAAGCCATGCCTCAGATGGGAGAAATGAAGAAACCGTTTAATTAGATCGACGAGTGATGTAATGAACTATTCAGTTAAATTTTGGGACAAAACCGCAGAAAGTTATTCTCAACAACCTATTGCGGATGAGGCAGCTTATCAGAAAAAATTGCAAGTCACACAGGAATACTTTAAGCCAGAGATGGAAGTGCTAGAGTTTGGCTGCCCTAAAGGATACCGCTTCGCATACGGTACGGGAGGGACTGCTATTATTCACGCACCTTATGTTAAACATCTGAGGGCAATAGATTTCTCATCGGAAATGATTAAAATTGCTCGGGGTAAAGCTGAGGCACAAAACATCAACAACATCACCTTTGAACAGTTGACTATCGAAGAATTAACTGTAGCTGATGAAACCTTTGATGTAGTGTTAGGACTAGGTATTTTGCACTTACTTAAAAACAAGCAAGAAGTAATTGCTAAAGTTTACCAGATGCTCAAACCAGGGGGGGGTTTTCATTACCAGTACGGCTTGTTTGGGAGATACGATGAAGTGGTTTAAGGCGATCGCGTCAATTGGAGTATTTTTGCGATTGATACCGCTAGTTAAAGTTTTTACCAGCAAAGAATTAGAAAATAATTTGATTGATGCTGGTTTGACAATTGACCACCATTGGCAACCGAACAAAAGCACGCGCAAAGGGGTGTTTGAATTAAAAGGAGTGTTTATTGTAGCGAAGAAGGCTATTTGATTAACATTCTAGATACCAAATAGTTTTTAATCATCGGTCATTAGTCGTTAGTAATTTCACCATTAATAATTTATTTAGGAGCAAGAAATATGAAATCTCGCCCGAAGTTTGACGTGGCTATTATTGGCTCCGATCTGGAATGGACAATCGGATGGTGGCGAGTCTCTCTGCAACGAGTTTATCCTACAGTCACGCAACTGTCTCAAACCTACGATCGGGCTGCTCTCCAGTGGCACGAGCATCTGAGTCTTCTAGGGTATTGCCATGCCTATGGTCAGCTGTGGAAATCCTTAAAAGATGCCGATCTTCTACCTCACTGGCAAGACAATTCAAAGATTTGTGATTGTGGAATTGGCACGGCAGCATTTAGCCTGGCATTTGCTCGAGCGATCGCTCCCAGAGCGCACATTACTGGAGTTGATGTTTCGCCTCAGATGCTAGAAATTGCTCGTCAAAAACTAAGTCAAGCAAAAGTCAGTCATCAAATCTGTCAAAGTGACTTAAGGAAGTTGCCATTTGCAGATGAATATTTTGATGGAGTCATCAGCGCGCACGTACTCGAACATTTGTCCAATCCAGAACAGGGGTTAAAGGAAATAGTCAGAGTTTTGCGTCCAGGATCGCCATTAATCCTTGCTGTTACTCGGTCAAATTTAATCGGTAGATTGATTCAGTGGCATTGGGGAAATCGTTGTTTTTCTCAAACAGAACTTTCAGAATTGATGCATGAAGCAGGATTAACTAATTTACAGTTTTTTCACTTTCCAGTAGGATTAACCCGTCTTACAAGCTTTGTTTGTATCGGATTTAAAAGCTCAATCTAACAGTAGCTGAAAATAACTAATTATTCTATGAAAAAACAAGGAACGCTAATTTTCTTTTGTGGCAAGATGGGTTCTGGTAAATCAACAAAAGCAATCGAATTAGCGAAAGAATATAATGCCATACTCTTGTCTGAAGATGAATGGTTGTCGGCTATTTATCCAGAAGAAATTAAAGTATTTGCTGATTATCTAAAGTATTCTTCTCGTCTCAAGCTTTTGTTAAAGAAGCACGTCCAAAACCTCTTAAATTATGGTATTACAGTTGTCATGGATTATCCAGGTAATACTCGTAATCAAAGAGCTTGGTTCAAAGAGATATTTTCCGAGTATGACATACCGCACAAATTATATTATCTCGAAGTAAGTGACAAACTCTGTTTAAAGCAGATCGATCGGCGTAAAAAAATTAATCCAAGTCGCGCTGATTTTGATACCGAAGAAGTTTTTCATCAAGTAAATAGTTACTTTCAACCTCCTATCGAAGAAGAAGGTTTTAACATACAGATAGTAAAAGGAGAAAATATATGATGTAGTGTTTTGATACACAGCTATGGCAACTCAAATCACTTCGCTATAACCACTCAATAGACCAGAACAAAAGCAGGTTTTGCAAACTTTATTTCTTTCCCCAATCATTCGTTTTTTCTTTAAGAAAAATGTACTCCTTCTGGCTTTAAAACCAAACCAAGATTTAGACTATATCAACGAATTATTTGAAGCTGGACAAATTAAACCTGTAATAGAAGCTTCCTATAAGTTAAGTGAAGTACCTAAAGCCATTCAGCATTTTGGTGCAGGAAATCACCAGGGAAAAGTCATTATAACCATGAATAAATAGTTAGATAATTTATACAGAAGATGAATACGATCGATCCGACAGAAGCACAGATTATTGAAGCAGAAGAACAGCTAAGGCTAGCAATGCTAGATTCCGATGTAAACGTACTTGATGAACTACTTGCACCCGAACTTATTTTTACCAATCATCTAGGTCAAGTATTAGGCAAACAGGACGATCTTACCGCTCATCAATCTGGGAAGTTTAAGATAGCAACCTTAACACCTTCAGAGCGTTGTATTCAAGTAATAGGGAATGTTGCGATCGTTACTGTTAAAGGGGAGCATCCCACTTTTTGACTAAGTACAAGTACTCAGGGGAAAATCTTGGTTCAAATAGGCACAGCGAAGCCTCAGCATTTGAGACACATTGTTTGGATTCCATTGTGCGCCTACAATCTTAATTCTTGAACCTATTTGTTTGATCCAAGACTCAACTGAGCCTGAACCAATACAGATACCAAGCTCTTGATACATCTGATAATCAGGAATTCTAAATCTGTGCTTGCGAAGGTAATTCTGAAAGTTCTTCGCCTGTTTTTTCTTTAAATCATCGAAAAGTGCGATCGCATCATCAATTAAACCTTTCCAAAGATAGCTTTTGGCTTGTCTAAGTCGTTGATTGCTGCCACCTACTTTATGGAGATTTTCCATGAGATGATACCAGTCTAAAATTTCTCTTCTTTGATGCTTTGTCCCAATCTGCTCAATGATATTCCAGACTCCATCATGTCCATCTCCCAAACAATTTATGGTTCTACTCAACGGCTGTTGATTTATCCAAGCAAGTAAGCTTTCATTATCTTGAAAAAATGCCATTCCAATTCGGTTATGAACTTTAACTGCCTTGTAATTTTTCCATTCGCTTTGTTGTCCTAATGGCGTTCTCAGTCTTACTGTTCCACCATCTATACTCAAAGATTTTGCCCTTTTTGTAATCTTTGCTTCGGGTAACTGATAGCTGTTAACTAGCCGATGTTGTGTGCTATGAGGAACGTTGACCCCTGTGAGAATCTCTAGATCTTTTTCGGCGTTTACAAATGATTCATTTCCTACAAGCAACAAACAGCATTTCTCTATTTGAGGACTTAAGCGGTTTCCCTTTTTTAACTTCAATCTTGTTGCCTGTTTACTAGAAATGGTTATTTTACCGATGCAGGTTTTTATTTTTCGCTCTCTTCCTGCTTTATTTCCCCCTGCTTCATTGAAAAAAACTCTCCTATTTTGGGCGCGACTTTTCCTAGTAAGTGTCCTCTTACGCTTAATTCTATGGTTTCAAAGCAGCCCCATTCGGGGCAGACCGCCGCTAGGCGGCTGGGAAGCTTTGCTTCCGCGCTAACTCTTCCCTGGAAGTGTTGTTGTAAAGTATTTCTGCTACTTCTCTCAACTTTTGGTCAATAGTTGATTGCTCTTCTGGTGTCATGCTTTGTTTAAAAGAGTTTTTTCTTGATATTATTCTACTCTAAGCATTTTTACTTACTGCAAAAGTGGGATGCTCCCCTGTTAAAGTTTATTTAGTCGGTAGCTACGAAGGTGCTAGTTTTGATAATAATTTGCGCTTTACTCGTGTTTGGACTCTCTCTTCTAGTGGCAATTGGCAGATCGTCGCTGCTCATTCAAGTACGATCGTTTAGCTTTAATAAGCTGGTGCTTTAACAATTTTGAAAGGAAGGATTGGATAATTTGCTAAAGTCTTTCAATCTCCAACTAGTCAAATCGTAACAATCTAAAATGTAAAGAAATTTTGAGTATTTGTTGAACTTCACGCTACGTCACCCCCTATCTTAGAAGTCAGAACTGGCGATTAAAGTTATAGATTTGAGAAGAATGAGCTATGAATTTAGAACTAGACCACGTTTTTATTCTGGTGAAGCCAGAAGCTAGGTTAGCAGATTTACTGATTGCCAAAGGGTTTGAAGAAGGGACTCGAAACATTCATCCAGGTCAAGGTACTGCCAACCGTCGCTTTTTCTTTGCTAATGGAATGCTAGAGTTTATCTGGGTTAGCGATGTAGCAGAAGCAGAGAATGGTGCTGGTCGAGATTTGTTGTTTCCAGAACGAGATACAAACTCTACTGCGTCACCATTTGGTGTTATTCTACGGCGAAAAGACGATGTTAATTCACAACTGTCAAAGATGCCGTTTGATGGCTGGAGTTATCAACCCGTTTATTTTCCTGCACCAAACGCTTTTCATGTCGGAGCAAATTCTACGAACATCTTTGAACCCCTTTGCATTTATGTTCCCTTTTCTCTACCCAAATCTTCAGTCAATAAAGGTAAAATCAATAGTTCTTTTGCTGTTAGTAATGTCTGCATTCATGTACCATCAGCAGATCGTAATGAAATCCTTGAGGCTGTAGATCGAGCGGACAGACTTTCGATTAAATATGGCAAAGAACATCTAGTGGAAATGACATTAAACGATCGCTCTACCAAAAAGGTGGCAGATTTTCGACCTCAGATTCCTCTAATTATGTATTGGTAGTTATAACCTCAACAACAAAAGAAAAAAAGAAGATGCAGGAAATAAACTTTACCTCAACTCACAAATTTTTAGTTTCAGCATTACAACAACCTTGGACGGCGATTTATACCAAAGTAATCGCGATTGCTTTACTCTACGGCGCAACTGTTCACTTTGGTAATATTTTCGGACTGACGGGAACATCGTGGCTAGATACACCTTTTCTGTGGCGATCGCTAGATATCATCCTGTTAATCTTCGATTTAGTAACTGCGATCGCGCTTTGGCGAGGATTTGCATGGTCGATTTGGTTGTTGTTTGGCGGTATATTTTTGCTACAAATTTTGCCCTATACCCTATTGCGATCGCACTTTGTTATCAAGCCTGAAGACGGTCAAATACTTAATGGTTTGTTGGGTACTGAAGTTTTGCTTTTGAGTATTTTTGTCCTATTGCTTTGGCTTAGAAAATAATCATTTTAAAGATGATCTGGCTTTTTGTCCGATTAACATAGCTCTTTCAGTTTTTAACCACAAAAATGAGTCGAAATGATTAACTTTCCTATAGTCACGAAGAACTTAATAATTCGCCGATTTGAGTCTGGCGACCTCTTGCCATTCTTGAAGTTTATGGGTAATTCTGATTCAACAAAATATCTAGCGTTCGAGAAAAGTCAGAAGACTGAAGCAGGCGCAAAAAGTCTTTTTGAATATGTTTGTGCAGCATATGACTCGGAACAGCCTGTTCACTCCTATGCAATTGCAAACAGACAGTCTAATCAATATTTGGGGTCCTGTGGCTTTGCACCTTACAAAGAGGGTATTGTTGAGTGCTACTACAGTGTCAATGCTGAACATTGTGGTAGAGGAATTGCAACCGAAGCAACCACAGCACTGGTAGCAATACTTTCAAGAAAATATGAAGTACGGGCATATTGCCATCAAGACAATCATGCTGCTCATGCTGTTGCGACGAACAGTGGATTTCATTCAGAGGGTATGGCTTTACATGAAAACTTTGGTTTTCAAGGTCTACTTTTTGTTTACCCGAAACGCAGCTAACAAGGCTCTGCACTGCACAGTAATTTTGCTGCGCTTCATTAACTTTATTTGAGTCTAAATGAGAGGAAATCATGATGAACGATTCAGCTAAATTTTGGGACAAAATCGCCGATAAGTATTCCAAACAACCGATTGCTGATGAAGCATCGTATCAAAAAAAACTGCAAGTCACTCAGGAATACTTTAAGCCAGATATGCAGGTATTAGAGTTTGGTTGCGGTACGGGATCGACAGCTATTATTCACGCACCCCACGTCAAACAGATTCGGGCGATCGATATTTCGTCAGAAATGATTAAAATTGCTCAAGGTAAAGCAGAGGCTCAAGGTATTGAGAATATTACCTTTGAACAATTGACCATTGAAAAATTAGAAGTCGAAGATTCTACTTATGATGCCGTATTAGGATTGAGTATCTTGCATTTACTGGAAGACAAGGAAAAAGCGATCGCCAAGGTCTATCAAATGCTTAAACCAGGAGGAATTTTTGTTACTAGTACTACCTGTATGGCAGATGCCTATAGTTGGTTTAAACTAATTGCCCCGATTGGTAAGGCTTTGGGCTTCTTTCCTGTAGTAAAAATATTTACCACGCAGCACTTGATTGAAAGTATTACTGATGGAGGTTTCGCGATCGACTATCAGTGGCAACCGAGTAAAGATAAGGCAATATTTATCGTGGCAAAGAAGCCTGGGTAGGAAACATAAAATGAAAAGAGTCGCTGTATTTGGTAATACTGGAGGTGGCAAGTCAACTCTGAGCAAGCGTCTAGCTCAAACAACGGGTTTGCCTCTAACTGTTTTAGATCTCGTTCAATACAAACCAGGAGGAGAAAAAGTTCCTGACGAAGAATATAAAATTGCTCATGAGGAGATAGTACAACAAGACTGTTGGATTGTTGATGGATTTGGTTCAATTGATACGGTATGGAAAAGATTAGAAGCAGCAGATACTTTGATTTATATCGATCTGCCAGTTCTCCAGCATTATTTTTGGGTGACAAAACGATTTGTTAAAGGTTTTTGGGTAGCACCCGAAGGGTATCCTGAGAACAGTCCGCTAGTCAAAAGTACCTTAAATGCCTATTACATAGTTTGGTTGTGCCATCAAAAGCTTACACCTAAATATCGTGAGTATGTCGAAAAGGCAAAAGCAACTAAGCAAGTGTTTCATCTTCAATCTACTAAAGATTTAGAAGAGTTTTGGCGTTGCGAAGCTATGCCGTAAGGCTTATCGCTTAGAATGGTATTCGACGAGTAAAGACAAATCTATATCCGTAGTAGCAAGAGAGACTTAATAGTAGTAATTAATAAATTCTGCTAATCTTTTCGACATCTAAATTGAATTTTGAGTATTGCACAGAGATTTTGTCCTTCTGTTCAGCCAAACGTCCATCTGAATAGACTTTGTACTATCTAATACAGTGCAAAATACGACGAACCTCAAATCGCGTCGCGAAGCCATGCCGTTAGGCTTATCACTTCGCACATTTCTAATTTTTTATTTTTCAGATTTTGTTCATT
>JADEXJ010000231.1 GCA_015207195.1 Pleurocapsales cyanobacterium LEGE 10410 | reverse complement strand
ACAAGGCAAAAGTTCCTGTAAGTTACCTAGAAGCTGGGTGACGCTTTCGATGTTGTGGGTAGTTCCATCAACATTGTAGAGCAGATACTCAGTCCTCGTCCCGTTAGGGCAGGGCTGAGAGCTTCATTTATGAAAATTGAAATTGTTTTTGTAGAAGAAAGCAAAACGGCAAATACAATAGAAACAGAGGGTGAATCGATAAAACCAGCAATAGTTGTACCCGAAACGGAAACCACCAACCTAGAAGATATTTTTGCCCGATTCCTAATGATGGAAGTAGGGGATGGTGCAGCTTCAGCCGATACCATTCGTAACTATCTATCCCAAACTAAGCAGTATTTGGAGTGGTGTCGAGATAATCTACTCTCGCCTACCGAGGCAGAACCAGAAGACATTAAGCTTTATCGTCAACATTTGGTGCAGTCGGGATATGCCAACTCGACGATCGCGACCAAACTTAACATTGTCAGAATTTTCTACAAGGCAACACAAGCTCATGGATTAATTACCAGTAATCCCGCAGCTAAAGTAAAAGCTCCCAAAGACAGGAAAGATCCCGCCGCTCGGATTACCTTTATGGAGGCAGAAGAATTAAAGTTTTTGCTCGACTATCTTCAATCTCAACTAAATAATGCTAAGACTAACAAACAAAGACTGGTACTGATGCGCGATCGCGCTCTAATTGGCATCATGAGCTTAGAAGGATGTAGAACGGTAGAAATGCACCAACTAAAGGTAGCAGATATCGTCAGACAGGGCATTAAAACTGGTCTACAAGTATCGGCAAAACGTAGTAGCAGAATTGTTCCTCTAACTGAGAATTTAGCTGCCCAACTAGATGAATATCTTCAGTTGAGGCGCAAAGTTCTGAGGCGCAAAATTAAGCCTACAGATTTTGTTTTTGTCTCCTTGAGTAACAACAATAAAGGAGGTCAATTATCCCGACGCAGCATTAGGGAGATCTGCGATCGCGCTTTAACTGCTACCAATCTAAAACATACCCCAGGAAGAACTCTTACGGCACATAGCCTTAGACATACCGCTGGTACTCTGGCATTGAGAACTGGTTCGGATTTAAGACAGGTACAGGATTTACTAGGTCATGCAGATCCGCGCACTACGTCTATTTACGCTCATGTAAGCGATCGCTGGGAACACAACCCAGGAGCAGATATAGAGAAAAAGCTTAATCAATAATGATTTTTACAGATTGTTTCTCTCGATAAAATTTGTTGCCTCAGTAATGATTTTTCTGTTCATTACTAGAAACATTTCTCAAAGGAACGGGCTTTAAATCTGATTCTACAAACCGATTGAAATTAGGAGAGGCAATTAATTCCCAACTGCTCACGTACCATTATGATTTGACTCTCTTTTTGTTGTTTCTCGTGCCAAGCAAATCAATCGTCTATTCGAGTTGGGCTAACACTAAACAAGAACGCTCTAAAATGCCTTCCCTGCTTCAGTAAGATGCACTTGTCGCCTCGCTCGCTCAAACAGCTTGACTTTTAGTTCATTTTCTAAAGCGCTTTTCGATATCTTCCTGGTGTTGTACCTGTATACGGGGTTTGCGTAGCAAGCGAACAGATAATAACGCTAAGCTGTCCAAAAAACTGGACAAGCCCAAGAAATAGCTGATAAACTCAGTGGAATGCAATCACTAGACCGCTGTAAAGAGTTTACCTTTACCTGCATTCCCGTAAAAGCAGCGACAGTCGAGCTATCTTCAGGATTAAGGCGAATTTTGACTTCTACTACTCTTTCGTTGAGATCGTTGGCAGGGTTATCTGGGTTTTGTCGATCTTCATCGATCCGACTTTTGCCAATTTGCAGCCCAATTTTGGCAACTGTGCCTTTTATTGCTCCTTCAAAACCCCCGTACTCGCTTTTGATTGTGGCTGGTTGTCCCAAGCTAATCTTGGTGATATCGGTTTCCTGAATTTCGGCGATCGCATATATTTGTTTTGTCTGTCCGAGTTCGGCAATTCCTTGTTGAACGTTTACCTGTTCGCCCACGCGGGTATTGATTCGCAAAATTTGCCCTGCCACTGGTACTCTAACGTTGGTATTGTCTAATTCGGCTTTGTATTGTTCTACCTGGATTTGTGCTTGTTTGAGTTCGGCTTGGGCGATCGCCACATCTATGGGGCGCACTTCCTGTAATTGAGCTAGATTGGCTTTTTCTTGGGCTAGTTTGGCTTGAAGAGTGGATTCTGTATGTTCGAGTTCTGCTTCTAGTTGCACGAGCGCACCTTTGGCTTTTTCTAATTCTTCCTGCACGTCGTTGAGCAAAGAAACGCCGATCGCTCCTTCTTGGGCTAGGGGAGTGTAACGTTGATATTTACCTTGTGCATTACGCAAAGTTGCTTCGGCTTGGCTGATTTGCGCTTCTTTTTGTCTGGTTTCTGTGGCTAGACGAGCTTCTATTTCAGTAATGACGGCAAGTTGCGCTGCTATCTCTCCCTGTTTTGCTTCTCCCTGCTGAATCCTGGATAATTGCCCTTGTTTGATTTCTACATTGGCTTGGGCATCGCGAAGCTGTTGCTGGGGTAATCGTTCATATCCACAATTAGAATGTGAATCATGGAATCGATCGGTGAAGAATGTTAGGGAGACATTTGAAAAGTAATTTTTCTACATTCAGGTTCTTGGCTTTGCGCCCCGACGCGAAGCTTATCCGAAGGTGTACCCTTTAGGGCAGCCCCCCAAACTTGGGGGGAGCATGGTTGAAAGTCCCCCAGATTTGGGGGATTTAGGGGGGCTTTAAGGAGACAAGAATTCTAGGTGTTCTCCTCCTTGCTCGCGGAAATCTTTTAGCGAACCATTGAACTCTAATTTTCCCTGTTCCAAAAGAACGATCCAATCGGCACAGCCGATTACTTTGGGACGATGACTGATTAAGAGCGTGGTTTTTCCCTGACGGTGTTTTAACAAGCCTTTTAGCACTTCGGCTTCACTGACTGGATCGAGGTTGGCGGTAGATTCATCCAAAATAAGCACGGTAGGATCGTTGACAATGGCTCTAGCGATCGCTAATCGTTGTTTTTGTCCTCCTGAGATGTTGGCTGCAACAGCCCCTAAAACGGTGTCATACTGTTCGGGAAATTGGCTGACAAATTCATGAGCGCGGGCGATTTTACAGGCAGAGACGATCTGCTCGAAGGTAAGATTTGGCGCACCCAAACGGAAGTTATCAATAATTGAGCGATGGAAAAAGAAGCCATCTTGAGGTACGAGTACCACCTGTTTGCGCAAACAGTCGAGGGGTAAGTCTTGTAGGGAGTGTTTGCCAAATACCAGATTGCCCGATTGCAGGGGATATAGTCCTGTTAAGATCTTTGCCAGGGTACTTTTACCACAGCCAGATTTACCAATTAAAGCCACCACCTTACCCCCTGGAATGGTGACAGAAAGGTCTTCCAGTAACTTTACTCGTCCAGGATAGTGAAAATTGAGGTTATGGCAATGTATAGCTGTTTGAGGTTTGAGGGTGATAAATTCTTTGGCTTCATCTCCTTGATTTTCGGGAGTATATTCAAACAGTTCTGCCAGCAGTTGAGTAATCGCCTTTACCTGTGTAAAGTCAATTACAAACTTGACTAGGGTACTAATTAAAACCAAAAAGCTCTGTTGTAAGCCATAGATAGCAATTAATTGACCGATGGTTAACTGCTCGGCAAACACCAGCCTGCTGCCATACCAGAGTAAAATTACCGTCCCAATTCCCGATACTGATTGCGAGAAGACACTATTAATAATGCGAATTTGTGCCGTGCGGAAATTTAACTTAAATTCTTTGTTTAAGCGGTGCTGAATTTCCTGCCATAAGTAAGGTGCAGTCGCTGTAGTTTTGACGGTTAACGCCCCGTTAAATGACTCTGCTAATAGTCCCGCATTTTCTCCCGCCACGCTAAAAGAGCGATTGGTTGTTTGACGGATAGTTTTACGAAAGGCAACGGTAGATAGAGTCATTGCCCCACCAATTGCCAGTACGACTAATGCTAATTGCCAGCTATAGACGACAATAAAGCTTACTGCCACTAAACCAATAAAGATTTTGACGGGTAGGTCAATTACTAGCTGAGAAACTAAAGAGTTAATGCGCTGAATATCCGAGAGGCGACGAATTGCCGTTCCACTAAGGCGAGCTTCGTGATAAGACAGGGGCAGATTGAGAACCTGCTGTCCAAATTCTAGCTTAAGTCCTTTCTGTAATTCTTCGGCAAAAGAGACGACAAAATTTGATTGCCACCAGGTTAAAAAACTGTTGGTCAGGGAGAGCAGAATTACACCCAGGGCAACTAAGGTTAGCTTGTCTGCTGCTTCCTCTACTAAAACGCTGTCGGTAAGATACTTTAGCAGTAGGGGATTGGCTAAAGCTATGATTCCAACTGCCAAGTTGAGGGGTAATAATTTACTTAAAAGCCCTCGATACGACCACAATCGCTTGAGTAGGTTATCGAGGGGATTAACTGGCTTTTCGTCGTCTACTAGGGTTGAAAAACGAGCAGGATCTGGCTCTAGCAAGAGCATCATAAAGCCCTGCCAACCCTTAATTATTTCTTGACGCTCTAGATGCCGAATCCCCATCGCAGGGTCGGATATGACGTATTTATCTCCTTCCTGTCCGTATAAAACTACGTAATGATAGCCCTTCCAAAAGATAATCGCTGGTAGAGTAAATTCATCGAGTTCATCTAAAATGTCAGGTGCAGCTTTGATAGCTTTGGGAGTAAAGCCCAACTCTTGCGCTCCATACTTCAAACCGAGCATGGTAGTCCCGCCTCGCTGAGTTCCCACTATTTCGCGAATACGGTTAATTCTTAGATTGCGCCCATAATGTTTGGTAATGATGGCTAAACTAGCTGCTGCACAATCTTCTCCGCTCTGTTGTCTAACCCATTGATATTTCATTAACTACTTTAATGTGATGTAGCTTTTAGCTTTTAGGCGTTGCTTAATTAAGACATGAATTTTATTTTGCCGTTCTTTAAATGCCCCCTAAATCCCCCAAATTTGGGGGACTTACAATTATCTTTGCTCCCCCAGGATTGGGGGCTGGGGGGCGGAATCATATTTCTAATCAGCAATGTCAGCTTTTTTATTAAGTCTGTTTTCTCTTAAAAATAAATCATACGGAGCTTTAACAAAGTCGTAATTTGTAGCTTTTTAGTAATATGCGATTAGGCTTGCGCCTAGCCTACGGATCGCTAAATTTTAAGGCAATAAAGCAAATTAAATCGATCGATTAGATTATTTCGTTTTGCTTGTTTAATGGTTGCAATTGAACTCTTTTGAATTTTATAATCCCATTTAAAAAATAAATAGCGAGTAATCAAACCCGCTAATTGACTTTGGCTTTTGAAGTTATTCGGTCGCGACTTTCTATCTAACTTTATTAGAGCTTCTCCCTAGGTAGTTCAGGATCGTCTTTTACTGGACCATCCTCACAATCAGGAGGACCAAATGGAGTACCACAAGCACCGCCACAGACAATTTCTAACTCGTAATCATTGAGTTCTTGGTATTTGGATGGTCGATTGTTTTCTTGTTTAATTTCAGACATGAAATACACCTCTTTAGTAATTTATAGTTCTTCGGTAATTGGTACTTCTATGAGTACAAACTAATTATAAATTCAGTTGTTAGTGTCTTCATCAACATTGAGACAGAATGAATGCTGCTTGAGACAAAATGATTGGATTTTGTTGCAAAAGATGAAGTGAGTGCGATTTTAGCCCTTTCAATTGCGCTTTACCAGATTTTATAATCCCATTTAAAAAAATAAATAGCGAGCAATCAAACCCGCTAATTAATTCTTATTTTCACAACTATATAAGTCGCGACTTTTTATTTAACTTCCAGTCAGCAACTATCCAATACTAAGCAGCTTCGGTTTTAGTAAAAGCTACAGTTTCAGGGATAAAATACTTAGCACTACTATTTTCAGAACAGTCATACTCGTGATTTGCGCCACCGCCACAAACAACTTCTAACTCGCAATCACTGAGTTCTTGATATTTGGATGGTCTATCGTTATCTTTTTTAGTTTTAGACATGAGTATACCCTTCCGAATGAAATAGTTAATTTTTTTAGTCGATCGCTTTAAAATAAATAGCCTTCAGACAGAGGGATCTAATAGACTACGTTAAATCGTCAATACCAGAGGTTAGTGAGAGATTTTGACCCTACGAACCTGTAGCTAATATACAAACAAGTTGTATTGACCGAAAAATAGATAGGCTCATGTCTCATACGTCGTATGGCAAATGACCTACCTTTTACACAAATTGATTATAAGTTTAGTTATAGGAGTCACAACCAACATTGAGACAAAATGAACGCCGACTGAGACAAAATGATTGGGTTGTGTTGCAAAAAGTAAAGCAGAAGCGAACTTCTGACGATTTCAACTTAATTTTTCTCTTGCTAAATATTGATGTTTTCGATCGCCAGATGTCACAATAAATATTCTTAGGAGCGGAATTGTTTAACAATAAGCTTTAAGCTAAACGGGTCTAAGTCCCCAAATCTATCTCGAAGAGATGAAAAGTTTCTAATTAAAAGTAAATTAGAACTACTATGGCTAATAGCTAATAGCGCAGCGCATACGCGCAGATCGTCGTAAGACGACTGGCGAAACGAAGTTTCGCGCAGCTAATAGCTACCGCAAAGCGGTCTAATTTTTCTCTACCAACCAATCAATCATATCTCGATCGCTTATTTCGGGAATTTCCATTTTAGTTATTTCTGAAATAGTTAAAATAGTAATAGCAATTAAAGTAGAACACGATAATAATTGCCAGAAGATTAGCAATCCGTTCATGCTATTAATTCTTTTCATAATTTTAAAGGTGCAAACCATAACTGTATAGTGAACCAATTATAAACTTAGTTATTAGCAAGATAAATAAGTTTGAGACAAAATGAATGCCGATTGAGACAAAATAAGGAAAATACATTACAAAATATGAAGCTTTAGGCGATTGGTGATAAGTCAAAAGCGAGCGAGCAAATGCTTCTTCTTACTTATTAACTAATGGTATTGAAATCAATAGACTGAGTACAAAATCTTATTGTGCAAAAAACACAAAGTAAATCGGTGCAGCAATGGCATAAATAACAACATTACCTATACAACTACTTGTTAGCAATTTCTTCGGACTGAGTTTCAAGCGATCGAGCATTTTTTTCAGACATATCCACTCTATTAGCACCGTGAGCGAATACATGAAGATAACCTCGACCACCCTATAGTAAGGCAGAAGGGCAAGTGGACTATAGTATTGTGAAACTACTATCGAGCCATGATAAAGGATTAGATTCGATACGATAATCAAGAAAATGTTGAAAATGCAGGATATAGCATTTATACCCACCATAGTTTTTAATCTATGCTTTACCCATAAGTATTGAAAGGGAAGCAAAAACAAGTAATGTAGCGATAAGAGTACTAAAGGAAATTAGCCAATGCGATCGTGGGCAACAGAAGAACTAAAATACGCTGCACTACCAGACAAAAGATTAAATCAAAGATTAATCAAAATTGTCGAAAATCTTGCTCAGCAACCTCATGCTAGTATTCCTCAAGCAAGC
>JADEXJ010000002.1 GCA_015207195.1 Pleurocapsales cyanobacterium LEGE 10410 | reverse complement strand
ACGAATGCCATCGCTAGGCGAGTATTCAGAAGGTTCTTCACGGAGATATTCAATAAAGCCTGTTGGTTTTCCCATGTTTCTAAAACGATGAATGATGAATGATGAAGTAAGGCAGAAGGCAGAAGGCAGGAAATTTACAATTTTATTACCTATTACTTCCCGATCGCTGATAACTATTCACTGATAACTGAATTAACTTCCGCCAATTCGGGCAGCATCGCGGGCGTTGGCTTCAAAGGCAGCGTTGAGAGCATCGTCACCGCTTAAACCTTCGGCGATCGCCTGCTGGATGGCTTGTAATACCCGTTTGTAGTCTCTGGGCATGACTTTGACGAATTGGGGTGCAAATTCTTGCCAGTGTGCCAATACTTTATGAGCTTTCTGACTGTTGGTGTAATCTGCGTGTTTTTGAATCATCTGGTAAACGGTTTCTCTGTCTTCTTCATCGAGAGGTTCGATGTCTGCCATTTGCGTATTGCAACGGGTGGCAAAATCTCCCTGTTCGTCGAGGATATAAGCTACTCCGCCACTCATACCCGCAGCAAAGTTACGTCCAGTTTTGCCCAGAATCACCACTTTACCGCCAGTCATATATTCGCAACCATGATCGCCGATGGCTTCAACTACGGCACTAATGCCAGAGTTGCGGACGCAGAATCTTTCTCCTGCCACACCATAGATATAGGCTTCTCCACTGGTTGCGCCGTAGAATGCTACGTTGCCGATAACAATGTTGTCTTCTGGCACAAAGGTAGAACCATGAGGAGGATAGACGATTATTTTGCCTCCACTCAAGCCTTTGCCTAAATAGTCGTTGGCATCCCCTTCTAATTCTAAGGTTACACCTTTGGGTACGAACGCGCCAAAACTCTGTCCCGCACTACCTTGGAAATGGAGATGTACCGTATCTTCTGGCAAGCCTTCCCAATGGCGTTTAGTGATTTCATTACCCAAAATTGTTCCTACTACCCGATTGGTATTTTTAATCGGTAGGGTGGCTTTGACCTTTTCGCCTTTTTCGATCGCTGGCTGACAGAGATCGAGTAATACCTTGATATCTAAGGATTTAGCCAAACCATGATCTTGGGGAATTTGGCAATAGCGACCGACTTCGGGGGCTACTTGAGGCTGGTAAAGGATATTAGAAAGATCGATTCCCTTAGCTTTCCAGTGTTCTACCGCTTTTTTGGCTTCGAGAATATCGGTGCGTCCCACCATTTCATTGAGGGTACGGAAACCCAAACTCGCCATAATTTCCCGTACTTCTTGAGCGATGAACTTCATGAAGTTGACGGTGTAGTCGGGGTTGCCAATGAAGTTTTTCCGTAACTCTGGGTTTTGAGTGGCAATTCCCGCAGGACAGGTATTCATGTGGCAGACCCGCATCATGATACAGCCCAGGGTAACTAGAGGCGCGGTGGAAAAGCCAAATTCTTCAGCACCCAAGAGAGTTGCCATAACAACATCCCGACCCGTTTTCATTTGTCCGTCGGTTTCGACCGCAATCCGACTGCGAAGGTTATTTAAAACTAAAGTTTGATGGGTTTCGGCTAATCCTAGTTCCCAAGGCAATCCCGCGTGTTTGATCGAGGTTTGGGGAGATGCTCCCGTACCGCCATCAAAACCAGAGATTAAGACTACATCTGCGTGGGCTTTAGCTACTCCAGCAGCGATCGTTCCTACCCCGACTTCGGAGACTAATTTAACGCTAATCCTGGCTTCTCTGTTGGCATTTTTCAGATCGTGGATCAATTCGGCTAAATCTTCAATGGAGTAAATATCGTGGTGGGGTGGGGGAGAGATTAAGCCCACACCTGGGGTGGAGTGGCGGACTTTAGCGATCCAGGGATAGACTTTTTTACCTGGTAGTTGTCCTCCTTCTCCTGGTTTTGCTCCCTGTGCCATCTTGATTTGAATCTCTCTAGCCTGAGTGAGATATAAACTTGTTACCCCAAATCTTCCCGATGCTACTTGCTTGATGGCACTGTTTTTTGAGTCTCCCTGTTCGTTAGACCAGGTATAGCGTTCGGGGTCTTCTCCCCCTTCCCCCGTGTTAGATTTACCGCCAATGCGATTCATAGCGATCGCCAATGACTCGTGGGCTTCTTTGGAAATCGAGCCGTAACTCATTGCCCCTGTCTTAAACCGCTTCATAATCGCTTCAATCGGTTCGACTTCCTCTAGGGGGACTGGTTCGCGGTCTTGAAACTCTAATAATCCTCTGAGAGTAAAGCGTTGCTGATTCTGCTCGTTAACTAAATTGGCGTATTGTTTGAATAGTTCGTAGTCGCCTATTCTGACTGCCTGTTGCAGAGTATGGATGGTTTGGGGACTAAATAAATGTGCCTCACCATCTTTACGCCACTGATACTCGCCCCCCACATCTAAGGTATGTCCGTTGACCTCGCGATCTGGGAATGCATGAGCGTGACGTAAAATAGTTTCTTTGGCGATCGCTTCTAGATCTGCCCCTTCAATTCTCGAAGCCGTCCAGGTAAAGTAGCGGTCTATTACGGAATGATTTAAGCCAATAGCTTCAAAAATTTGCGCTCCGCGATAGCTTTGAAGGGTGGAAATACCGATCTTAGAAGCAATCTTGATCGTCCCTTTAGTTACCGCCTTAATATAATTCTTACAAGCAGTAGGATAATCTACATCCGCTAGTATGCCCTGACTAATCATTTCATCGATGGTAGTGAAGGCGAGATAGGGATTAATCGCCCCGCAACCGTAACCCAATAAGACTGCATAATGATGCACTTCTCTCGGTTCGCCCGATTCTAAAACCAGTCCTACTCTCGTCCGAGTGCCGTGACGAATTAGGTGATGGTGTAGCCCTGCTACTGCCAGTAATGCGGGAATGGGAGCTTTATCTTTATTAATCCCGCGATCGCTCAAGACGATGATGCTTTTTCCTTCAGCGATCGCTCTGTCGGCTTCACTACAAATATTCGCGATCGCTGCCTCTAACCCTTTTACTCCTTCTTGGGGATTAAATAAAATCGGTAGGGTAATAGATTTAAAGTCCCCGTCGAGGTTTTTAAGTTTAGCTATTTCCTCATTAGTAATGATGGGAGTTTTAAGTTTAATCAGATGACAACTTTCTGGCTGAGGGTTAAGTAAGTTGCGTTCTGCACCAATAGTAGTGACAGGTGAAGTAACAATTGCTTCTCGAATCGAATCAATAGGAGGATTGGTTACTTGAGCAAACAGTTGTTGGAAATAATCATAAAGTAGTTTGGGACGCTCTGACAGCACTGCTAACGGCGTATCCGAACCCATAGAGCCTATTGCTTCTACCCCATTGAGAGCCATCGGTTTTAAGAGTATCCGCAACTCTTCAAAGGTATAACCAAAGGTCATCTGTTTTTGGATGGTTGTAACTAAATCTTGCGAACCAACAGTAGTCAAATCCTGGGTTGCTGTTACTTCTGGTAAGGATGCTAAATCTACTAAATACTTATCCAACCATTCCCGATAGGGATGTTCGTTAATAATTGCCTGCTTGATCTCTTCATCGGCAACGATGCGTCCTTCTTCCATATTGACCAGGAACATCTTACCTGGTTCTAAACGTCCCTTCAAAGCTACATTTTCTGGAGCAACCTCTAGCACTCCTGCTTCTGATGCCATAATTACTAGGTCATCTTTAGTTACGTAATAACGAGAAGGACGTAAACCATTGCGATCCAATACCGCCCCTACCATCGTGCCATCAGTAAAGGCGATGGAAGCTGGGCCATCCCAAGGTTCCATCAAACAAGAATGATACTCATAAAAAGCTTTCTGCTCGTCGCTCATGGACTCGTGAGCCGTCCAGGGTTCGGGGATCATCATCATCATGGCGTGGGGCAGCGATCGCCCTGACAAGACCAACAGTTCAAAGGTATTATCAAAAATACTAGAGTCGCTACCGTCAATATTAATTAAATTTTGCACCTTCTTCATATCTTCGCCGAACAGTTCCGACTCAAACATGGATTGACGGGCGTGCATCCAGTTAATGTTACCTCGTAACGTATTAATTTCCCCGTTGTGAGCGATGTAGCGATAGGGATGGGAACGTTCCCAACTAGGAAAAGTATTGGTGCTAAAGCGAGAATGTACCAAAGCCAAGGCACTTTCTAAGTCGGGATCGTGAAGTTCGGGATAATATTCCCCTACCTGCATCGGCATCAACATTCCCTTATAAACAATCGTCCGACAGGAGACACTAGACTCATACCAAAAGGTGTCCCCCATCTCTCTGCGAATTTCTTTATGAGTTCGCTTGCGAATCACAAACAGTTTCCGTTCAAAAGCAATTTCGTCTAGATCGGCAGCGCGTTGGATAAACACTTGCTGCATAAAGGGTTCGCTGGCTCTAGCAGTATTACCCAAAGTAGCATCATTGGTAGGCAAATCCCGCCAGCCCAAAACTTTTTGTCCTTCTTCGGCGACGATTGCTGCAAAAATTTCTCTGCCTTTTTCTCTTAACTCGGTATCGGGCGAAGCGTAAATCGTGCCAACTCCATATTCTCCTGGTTCTGGCAGGGTAATATTTTCTCGTGCAGCTACCTTCTTCATAAACTTGTGGGGTATTTGCAGCAAAATGCCAGCCCCATCACCCGTATTTGTCTCCGCACCACAAGCACCACGATGTTCGAGATTGCCTAAAATCGTCAAAGCCTGTTCTACAAGCTCGTGAGATTTTTTACCATTCATGTGGACGATCAGACCCACACCGCAGGCATCATGCTCGAAGCGAGGATCGTATAGACCCTGTTTGGGTGGTAGTTGATGGTGATTCATACTTTTTAATAAACTAAATTTATAAATTTGGCAAAGATAAATAAGTCAACGTTACACTGCCGTAGAACGACGGTGCCCTAAAGGACTAGCTACGCGTCGCCTGCGTTGACCGCCTTCCGCGGTCAAAAAATTGATTTGATAACTGTGCTAATAAAGATTGCTCTGGTTATTTTCAGCAAACCCTACTTATGTAATTTTATCGATAGAGTCTCAAGGAGCGGATTTTTTAAGAAAAATATCACAATCAGTTACCCAAACAATTCAAGAAACTTAAGAATTCAAGAATCTGGCGTTGCCGATCTCATAATGTCATCTAAAAGATTACTGTTCGTAGTGAAGTACTTTCGTTAGCTCTCGATCTGTCTATATTTGAGGTGCGATCGCACTAAGACTATTTAAATACCTACTCAAATATACCCGTGCTAACACGAAAAAATACCCGTATCTCGATCCAGACAAAATCTTCTAGGACTTTTTAACATAAGGCTAAGGATTTCGAGTACGTGCTTAATTATATTAATGCAAACATCTAGAATCCCTATTGTTTGGGCAGTCTGATATAAGTTAGCTATTAGTCACTGGTCTTCGGTCATCGGTATGGGTCGTTGACTACAAATGACAAAGGACGAAAGACGAAGGACAAACAACAAAGGACAAAAAATCATGCCAACCCAACCTATTTCCAACGAAGTCGCCCTGAGAATTGCTTTAGCGTCGAAAGTATTACCCGATGTCTCAGTGAGAGATTTAATTGAGGCTTTGCAAACCAATCTCGACGACGATCTAACCGAAGAATCCCTTAATAAACTTACAGTTACTCAGTTAAAAAGATCCTTTGGCAATATTTACGAAGTTGATAGCGAATGGGAAGGGGAAGATGCCGATAATAGCGATATAGCAGCTTTCAAAGAAGCAGTACAAATTTTGTGGGGTGAGAAAGGTTACTGCGAACAAGAATTAGGCATCGAACCGTATCAAGAGGGGGACATGCCTAACTCCATTAGAATTGCTGTGGCTTCCAACACGGGAGAGCAATTAGACGGACACTTTGGTTCTTGCCATCGCTACTTAATCTATCAGCTATCGGCAGAGGAAATCAGATTGATTGATGTACGCTCCGCTATAGATGCCGATTTTGCTGAAGATAAAAATAGATTTCGCGTCAATTTAATTAAAGACTGTCCCGTTCTCTACGTGGTTTCTATTGGTGGTCCTGCTGCTGCTAAAGTCATCCAGGCTTATATCTATCCCATGAAAATAGAACAGGGTGGGGCGATTAGAGAAGTTTTAGCAGATTTACAACAAGCGATCGCCACTTCTCCACCCCCGTGGTTAGCCAAAATCTTGGGTGTTAGTGCAAACAATCGAGTGAAAAATTATAAGGCTGTTAGCTAGTTATTAGTCATTAGTTGTCTGTTTTACACAAAAGACAAAAGACGAAGGACGAGGGACAAAAGACAAAGGACAATAGAAAGTTATGAACATCAAACAGAATAAACAACGTATCGCAGAAATCCAGCAGATAACGGGGTTAAAACCTACAAATTTTGCCGATCTAATTCGTGTCGCTCAATTGATTTACGACCCCCGTGGTGGTGTAGCTAGTAGAACGGTGAGGGTTAACTGGATAGATTTTGGTATTCCCAGCAGAGTTGCCAATAATTTGCGATCGCTCGGTAGAAAATATCAGTACGAATCTCCTCATGTTCCTATTGACTTGGTTTGGGATGAATTAACACCAGAAACCCGCAGTTGGTTTATTGCCAACAGAAGCGTTTTGTGGGAAATCGAAGAGTCTTTCCCTGCTTTGGATGAAGATTAAAACAATGGACAGTTGACTACTAACCACTAACCATCATGCAAGTTTTAGGATCTTTCAATAAGTTCGAGCAATGCGTTCTCAATATGTCTCTGATTAATATCTGCGATAGCGAGAGCTATGTAGGACAGGAGATGCGCCGTCAATATAATGATTGGAAGCAAGCAACTAACGAGACAGTATACAATCCTTGGTTGGATTTGCATCAATTTACAATTTATCTGCCCCATCCCGATCAAGAGTATGAAGATATCACTTTAGAAGCAGGATTGACTAAAGGCTATAACGTTGAAGTCCAGCCAGTCAAAGAGCCAAATGAATTGGTTTATAACATTCCTGAAGGCGGTCATTTTGTCATCGTCCTCAAACAAAGTCGAGTTAATGGTGATTTTGCGATCGCAGCTACTGGGATCTTCGTCCGTTCTTTAGGTATTCTCAGCCTCGATGTCATCATCGACCCCGACCAAGGAGAATATCAATCGCTAGTTATCAAACATCCGATAATTAGGGACTACCCTCAAGACTGGGAAGCTAAATTGAATATGTTTTTGCAAGGGGAAATTGGAAGTGAAGAACTGCCCCGTATAGTAGGATATGTCGATCGCAGTTTAAATCGAGATTATCGCTCGCCTTCTTGGAATGATGTTTACTTAGCAGCCAGTGAATTTACTGTTTTTTAGGGAATAATATGGTTCTACTTCTTAGTTAAGATGATAAATTCTGGTGGCGATCACATTTCACAGATTTAACTTGTTTGCGTCTTTGCGTGAGATTAATTCCTGTTTCTGGCAAACAAAAGACAGATAACCAAAGAGAAAGGACAAACTCATCACATTTTGATCGAAGTTGATTTTCTACAATAAGCTTGGCGATGATTTAATTGAGCGAGAGTGTATGTATATTTTGGTTCTCAATGCTGGTTCGAGTAGTCAAAAAAGCTGCCTTTACCAATTAGAAGCAGAATTACCCCGACAGCAACCCGAACCCTTATGGGAAGCACATATAGATTGGACGGTGGCTGCTAATTTTGGTAGCTTAACCGTTAAAAGCAATGGTATTAAACAACAGCTTGAGCTAGCTCACCGTGAGAGTGCCTTAGATAAGATGTTCGATACTCTGGTTCGCGGTGAAACCAAGGTTTTAGATAGCTTAGAACAAGTATATTTAGTCGGTCATCGAGTGGTACATGGAGGCGCGAAATATTCCCAGCCTACTATAATTACTCCTGAAGTTAAAAATGCGATCGCCGAACTAATTCCTCTCGCACCCAGCCACAACCCCGCCCATCTTGAGGGTATAAATGCGATCGATAAAATCTTGCCCGACGCGACACAGGTAGCCGTATTCGACACTGCCTTTCACAGTCAAATTCCTCCAGCTGCTAAAGTTTATCCCCTACCTTACGAATGGTACGAACGGGGCATCCAACGTTATGGCTTTCATGGCACCAGCCATCAATACTGCGCTACCAAAACGGCTCAAATTCTCGATAAATCATTAGATTCTCTAAGAATCATTACCTGTCACTTAGGCAACGGCTGTTCTCTGGCAGCAATTAAAGATGGCATCTGTATCGATACTACGATGGGCTTTTCTCCCCTGGAAGGCTTAATGATGGGTACGCGCTGCGGTTCGATCGATCCTCAGATTTTACTGTATCTCATGCGAGAATACGATTTAAATCGGGATGAGTTGAATCGATTATTTAATAAACAATCGGGTTTATTAGGAGTTTCTGGCATATCTGCCGACATGAGGACGATTTTAGCTGCTAGTGCCGAAGGTAAAGAACGAGCGCAGTTGGCTTTTGATATTTATATCCATCGTCTCAGTAGTAGCATTGGGGCAATGATGGCATCATTAGGAGGTTTGGACGCTTTAGTTTTTACCGCAGGTGTTGGAGAGAATGCCGTTACAGTTAGAGAGAAAACTTGTGAGAAGTTTGCTTTTTTAGGTTTGCAACTAGATCGCGACAAAAATAATGCTCGCCCTACTAATGAAGATATCGCTACTTCAGATTCTCAAGTCAGAGTTTTGGTTGTTCATACCGAAGAAGATTGGGCGATCGCTTCACAGTGTTGGCAATTAAGATTAAGTAATTTAGACCCAGTTACTTAAAAATTCTACTTGTCCCCGCATTTCTTCTGAGGATTTATTGTTTATTTTCGTAGCTGGGTAAAAGAGCAATTGTCGGTTTAATAAAATATAGCTAGCGATTCTAAAAGTGCTACACGATCGCCTTGAGCAATCAAAGCAGTCCCAAATCTTGTAAACACAGTCTCGTCACTTTCAACCGTGCTGCTAAATCTTGTTCCGCACCGAGATCGATATTGGTAGCAAAAAAATAAACGTTGTCATTTTGTTCTAAGTAACCTACATACCAGCCTATTTCCGATGTTGCTCCTGTTTTTCCCCGCAGCACATAATCGGGTGTTTGTTCGGCGATCGCAATATCTTTGACTAGATCTAGATTTCTCTGAGAAAAAGGCAAATCATTTTGATAAAGACGGCGTAAAAAGGCAATTTGTTCTTGAGGTGTAATTCTTAACTCTCCTGAGAGCCAAAAATTATCGAGATTTTCTGTTGCACCGATGTTTTGATTGCCATATTGAATGCGATCGACAAAATTCTGCATCCTTTGATGACTAATTCTGCGAGCAAGAACTTGATAAAACCAAACGGCTGAATATTTAAAAGCTAGGCGGAGGTTCAAATCTTGATTCCATTGCTCTAAATCTCTTTCAATTCCATCCCAAGTAAGAATAGCAACATCATCTTTAATTACCCTAGTTTCTAAAGCAATCAAAGAATTGGGAATTTTGTAGGTTGAAGCGGGGAGAAAGGCAGTGTTGTTGCGACTGGGATTATGTTGATAATAACTATCTCGAGCGAGATCGTAAATGACAATCGAACCATTTATACCCAAATCATCAAAATGCTGCTGAAAATTAACTGCTTGCTCTATTGTTGTTTCAGTTTGCGAGTCAACCCGATGTTCTTGAATCAATCCACTACCAGCTATTGTTAAAACTAACAGCAATAGCCAAGCGAGTAGTTTATTCATGATTCTTACGATCTTTCACGCCAATTGAGATTATAGTTTATCTACTCGTTGATTGCGGAAGTTGAATTCAATTTAGGTTGGGACACAAGCGATCGCTACTCGTAATTTAACAAATTTCCGTATCTAAATTTATAGATAATCCCAGATACTAGTTATAAAGCAGTTGTTTTGAGCTTCATCAAACCGTTTTTGCGCTGCTTAAATCTCAATTAGACTATTTTATAAGAAGACAGGCTGTATGAATAATTCTGTAACACTAGATTATCTTTCCTTTAACTGCACCAAACTATTAAAGCGATTCATCACCAAGGAGATAATCAGGTTGATCGTTAAGTAGGTAAGCATAATAATTAGCAACACTTCCACCGCCTTACCTGTCTGATTAGAAATCGTATTGCCGATCGCATAAATATCGCTGTAGCCAATGGCGATCGCCAAACTGGAATTTTTGGCTAAGTTTAAAAACTCGCTGGTTAGAGGGGGGATCATTACCCGTAACGCCTGGGGAAAAATCACTAGCTGCATCATCGTCGATGAGTTTAAGCCCAATGCTTTAGCAGCCTCCCACTGTCCTTGACTTACTGATTGAATACCCGCTCGCACCACCTCGGCAATAAAGGCTGCGGTGTAAATACCCAAGCCAACTAGCAGGGTGGCAAATTCTGGTGATAGGTTTAACCCTCCCGTAATCGAATTATTTTGCAACTGAGGTACAGCCCAGTCAATCCCAAATATGAAGAGCAGGATAGTGGCGATCGCGCTGCCCGCAAGCAACCACACCCAAAGTTGAGGATTCTGCCCCTGTTCGACAGCCTTAATCCGCTTGTTCCAGGCAAGTATTCCCAATAGGATACAGCCAACAATACAGCCCAATGTCAGCCAAGTTTGCCCACTGGTGATAAACCAAGGCACGTCTAAACCCCGATTGGTTAAAAACAACAGATTGCCTACAACTAAAGGGCGGTCTATCCTAGGTAGCTGGAGAAAAACCGCAAAATACCAAAAAAATAGCTGCAACAATAACGGCGTGTTACGCAAAATTTCCACATAGGCAAATGCCAAATTACGTACCAGCCAATTGTCCGATAACCTGCTAATGCCAACGGTAATTCCTAAAATGGTTGCGATAATAATGCCGAAAAACATCACTCGCAGCGAATTTAATAATCCAATTAACAGGGCGCGAATGTAGGGATCGGTAGGACTAAACTCAATTGGGGGGTTGGAGATGCCAAAAGAGGTCGAGCGATCTAAAAAATTGAAGCCGAAAGTTAGATTTAGCCGTTGAAAATTATTAACTAAATTGTTGCCCAAAAAGGCGATCGCAGCAATTACCATCGCCAAAACTACAGCCTGTCCGACAATCTTAATTACTCGACTGTCTCGCCATAGAGGAACTTTTTCATCCTGCATCATAATTTAAGATAATTTTGAGTAAAAATCACTTCGTCGCTCTCTTCCTTGGCTCCCCGTTAACCATCAGTAGTAAATTTCAAATAGCTAACAGCTTACTACCGAAAGGGAGGAGAGTACATCAAACCGCCATCAGTCCACAGAGCATTTAAGCCCCTTTCCAAGTTAAAAGGTTGACCAATATTACGTTGATAGATTTCTCCATAGTTACCGACGTTTCTAACAATGTTTTGGGCAAAATCGTTAGGTAGTCCCATATCTTCTCCCAGGTTGCCTTCTAAACCTAAAAATCGTCTAATTGTCGGGTCTTCAGTATCGGCAAAGCTATCGATGTTTTGCGAGTTGATGCCTAATTCTTCCGCTTGAATCAAAGCATAGGTCACCCACTTGACCGCATCGGACCATTGAGTGTCTCCGTTAGCCGTCAGAGGTCCTAGAGGTTCTTTAGACAAGACCAGATCCAGAACTTCATGATCGTCAGGCTGTGCCAAAACTGCACGACGGGCGACTAATTGAGAGCGATCGCTCGTAGCAGCTTCGCAACGTCCCTGTTCATAAGCACCATAAAGTAAATCTACATCCTCCAGCACCACAGGAGAATAATTTAATCCCAATTTTCTCATGCGATCGGCTAAATTTTGTTCATTAGTGGTTCCTGAAAGCACACAGACAGATTGACCATCTAAGTCTTCTAATCCCTGAATATTACTCGCTTTAGTCACCAGCAATCCCTGACCGTCATAAAAGGTTGTCGGAGCAAACTCCATCCCCACCGAGGTATCACGGCTGATCGTCCAGGTAGTGTTGCGACTGAGTAGATCGACCTCTCCTGACTGTACTGCTGTAAAACGCTCCTGGGTGCTTAAATCGCGAAATTCTACTTGAGCAGGATCGCCGAATAAAGCAGATGCTACTGCTCGACAAATATCGACATCCATTCCCGAATATTCCCCATTTTCATCTACGAAGCTGAATCCAGGTAGTTGACCATTGACACCGCAAACTAAATTTCCTCGATTTTGTATTATTCCTAAACGACTATCACTAGCTTCTTCACCATTAGTTTCTGCGTTGTTGTTACCACAGCCGTTACCAATAGTTATCAGCACCAAGGCTAAAAATATAGGACTAAGTTTTTGTTTTAAAGTTATCCAGACAGACATATTGACTAAAAAATATTGTTTTTCAATCGATTAAGTTGATTCAATGAGTATAGATCTACATTTTTAGATGCGATCGATCTTCTTAACAAAGTAATATGTGTGTCGATTGTTTATCTATCAAATTAGCTACCGTTAGCTACTGAAAAAATATATTACGCTTCTTCTTGAGATCAAACGTTTGCCAATTGACCATCCAAGGCTTACCAATCAAACTTCGTTAATCTTATTGTATTGTGGTGATTTTTAGCTGAATTAAGATAGACTGCAATAAAATTAAGGTGGGGTTTCAGAAGAACCTCAAGCCAAAATTTCATTAAGAGATCTATTCATGTGGTTAACTGCAACAGAAATATTTCTCGGAACATCAATCATCTTTCTTGCACCAGTTCAGATCAAAACTGATTCTGGAAAGCCAGTTTCTCTTTCCTACTTCATTAAAGAAAATCCAGAGCTGATAGCAGCTAATTTCTCTAGCAGTCATAAATATGCAGCCCATAAATTAGCTTTTCAAGCCAGCAGAACTGCTGACCAGACTTCTGCATCTAATATTTTACCCACAATTACTTTAGAGCAAAACAATAATTCAAGCCAGCCAGAACCCTTATCAGAAGAATCTTTTAAATCAGGGGTTGCTTCCTGGAAAACCAATACTGCTGTAGGTTCGTTAGCATTTAACGGCAAGTTCGATCATCGCGCACGCTTTACTAAGGGCAAGGCTTTCTGGCACACTAATACCACTGTGGGTTCGCTAGATTTAATAATTAATTTAAACGGTAGAATTAAACCAGTAAAAACTACTGCTGGTTGGCACGCAGACACTGCTATAGGTAAGTTGACAGTCAACGGCAATTTTAGCGATCACGTTGCTTTTATTGGTGGTAATGCTGCTTGGAATGCTCAGACATCTTTGGGTGCAGTTGCAGTTCAAGGTAACTTTAATGAGCAAACAAATTTTACTGGAGGAAACCTTAGAGTTACGACTAAAACCCCCGTAGGTTCTCTAAATGCTAATGTCAAACTTGATGAAGAAACTAAGTTCAATGGCGTAAATGCTTCTTGGAATACCAATCTTTTGTTCGGTTCAAGGGTTGGAGTTGACGGCAAGTTTGACGAAACCACGACTTTTACTGGTGGTAGTATCAAGCTTGGTGCTACAACTAGCTTAGGTGAATTAGGAGTAAGGGCTAATGTCGATCGCGACACTCATTTAACCAGTGGCAGTGCCTTCTGGAAAACCAAGGCAGGAGCTGGTTCAATTGGGTTGAATGTTGATGTGGAAAAAGACGGCGACTTTGAATCTAAGCTAGGTCTTGAATTTCCTCTTTGATTTTAACTATAGCCCTGATTAAATCCTTGAAGTACAACTAACAATATGCGAAGCCCCAAAGGATTAGCTGAGTCTAAGATCAAGTCCTGATAATTACTTTAAATAAAATATGCATTCACGAAGTACTTAAAACCTTATCTAAAAAACTCACTACTCGCTACTCACTACTGGCTACTTCATCCCTTCGTTTTAACTGTTCATCCGAACCTGATATAACGGCTTACTACCGTTGATCCTTTTTGGAGGATAACCGCGTCGCAGTATTCTTTAGCCAACAACCACCAGAGCATCCAGACCGTATCTCATGAAAATTAGAACCGCCATAATACATTAAATACTAATTATGCTCGGTCGCATCTCGATCGTCAAAGATATTGAAGACGGAATTTTGATTGCTATGTTTCAGATAGTTTGTAGCCACAGAAAAAGAATCTAAGTTCAGCTTTTTCATTGCCTGCTTTGCTGTTTGCTGTACATCTATATCTGTGTCTGACTGCATGTGGGCTAGCTGTTCGATCATTGGAGACACAAATTCATACAGGATAGTCAAATCGCGAATGCTACTTTTCCTAATTTCGGGATCTTCATTTTGTAGAGCAGTAAACAACTCATGGTTGATAGATCTCAGGCTCCGATTAGCAATTTGAGTAATAGCTTTTAAAATTAAACTTTTATCGACTGAATTTGCCCCAGACATAATTTCTACCAAAGGCTCGATTGCCCTAGAATTTCCTACTTGCGCCAATCGATTGACTGCTTTTCTTCTTGAATAGAGGTCATCTTGTTGCAAATCCTCAATCAGTTCGAGCAAATGGATTTCTCTTGCTAGCTCTTCAATAGTCAAATTTAGCTCATTTTCCGCCAAGTTCAATTTGTGGGTCGAGATATGATCGGGATTTGACAATTTGTTGCTCTCTTCTATAGAAGTAATTTTTTTTACTATTTGAATGTTGCTTGGGTAAACTAGCTCACTGCTATCTAAATCGTTCTGGGGAGCTATGGCGATAATTTTTGGTTTTTGCTTCAAAGAAGGTTTCTTAAACAATCTCCACAGTAATAACAAACCAGTTAGGACAGTTGCTATCATTCCCAATATCGACCAACGCTGACTAATGTTTTGAGGTGGTTCTGAACTAGTTGAACTATCCAAAATCGTTTGTTGCTTGAGGTTGTTTTGAGGGTCTTGTGCTAGCTGATAGACTTCTCGATGCCCGATCCACTCGCCGTTCTGGAGATAATTTATCTTATGATGCTCAGTAGAGGTGTTGCTCGCTGTGTCTGTTTGAGCCTTAGCTAATAAAAATTTTGCAGTTCTCGATTCTATTGCCCAGGTAGTCGAACTAGATAAGACAGCGCAAGTGGTAATAAGAATAAAACGCTCATAAATCATAAAAATTGATTCGCCCAAAAAAACTTTAGCAAGGTCGAAAGCTGGTAGGTCGATTCCATCGTAGATAGAAAATTGCTTATAGTAATTATATAAAGAATAAGCGATCGAGTTTTAGCAACTATGGCTTTAAACGCAAACTCGATCCCATGACGATAGAGGAGAAACCATTAAAAAATTCCTGTAGCAAAAAAGCGGATTGTGTCGAAGTAATTTGAAAAAAAATTGTGTCTCGCGCTAGCATAATTAAAATTTATGATTGATGTACCAAGATTAATGTATGGGGCAAACCCAAGCGAGCTGAACTAAGACGGTTTGATCCACTCGCGCTCTATTGTATTCACTACGTCATCAAAACTAAAAAAATCGAATCGAACAAGCTTCTTGGCGATCGCTGTTTGGATACCTGATAGCAGGCTCATACCAACAGCCCAAAATTCTTAAATAACTTAGATTAAATTACAACCAACTTATAAATATTCAATACTAATGACAGACAAACTAATTAGAGCCATAGCAGCAGACGGAGGAATCAGAGCAGTTGGCGTTATTACCACCAATTTAACCGAGGAAGCAAGATGCAGACACCAACTTTCTTACGTGGCTACAGCAGCTTTGGGAAGAACTATGGCTTCTGGGTTATTGTTGGCTTCCAGTATGAAAAAGGAAGATTCTAGAGTCAATATCCACGTAAAGGGAGATGGACCTCTGGGGACAATTTTAGCTGATGCAGGACTGGACGGAACGGTGCGAGGATACGTTCAAAACCCCAAGGTAGAGCTTCCCCCTAACGCTCTAGGAAAATTGGATGTAGGTAGAGCAGTCGGTTCCAATGGCTATCTGCACGTAGTTCGAGATGTGGGTTACGGACAGCCTTATTCGAGTACGGTTGAGATCGTTTCAGGGGAAGTAGGAGAAGATGTCGCCAATTATTTAGTCACTTCCGAGCAAACCCCGTCAGCTTTGTTGGTGGGGGTGTTTGTCGGTGAAATGGGAGTAACCGCAGCAGGAGGAATCTTGTTACAAATTATGCCTAAGGCTGCAACAGATCAGTCTTTAGTAACCCTCTTAGAATCTCGTGTATCCCAGCTATCTAGCTTCACTTCTCTATTACGAGAAGGAAAAACCCTCAGAGAGATGATGGATCAGGTGTTAGGGGATTTGGATCTTTTTGTGTTTCCCGAACATCACGAAATTAGCTTTGATTGTCGCTGCTCTTTTCAAAGAGTTTTGGGCGCACTCAAAATGTTAGGAGAAGCTGAATTACAGGACATGATTGAAAAAGACGAGGGAGCCGAAGCAATTTGTCAATTTTGTGGCGAAGTTTATCAAGCCAATGAAACTCAACTGACACAATTAATTGCCGATTTGAGAGCGGAGTAAAATCTAGTTGCTTTTTAGCCTTAATTTAAGCTCTGGCTTTGGTTCGGGGCTGCTTAAAATCAAGAAGCCTTTTGATTAGATTGGCAGCCGTACCAGTTTAATAAAAATCTGTAATCTAAATCAAAACTTCACTATCTTGACACACAGATCATACTTACTCAACAAAATCAAGTGATAAGATAAGATACGATTTAACTGCCACTTGGAAAAATCGAAGAGATAGTTACTGGCATAACATCAGATAATCTATGGCAAGCGACAAAAAACCACAAAACACTGGTTCAGATGCAACTAGCAAAACTGACCCTAAAATAAATGGTGACAATCCGCAACAGTTAGATCTGAGTTCTAGTTTTAATCATGACTTCTCAGATAATCTGTTGGTGCCTGTAACTGCTCAAACAACCTCAGCGAGTTCGGGTAACGCGAACTTACCCGTAGGAGGAGTAACTTCTAACTTGATTAATAATTCTACAGAATCTACCACTATCCCCTCCCCTAATAGACCTTGGTGGCAAATGTGGCAGCTATGGGGAATTCTACTAGTGTTGTGTTCTGGCGGACTCGGTTATGGGGCAACTTCAATGCTGCTAAAATTGCCCAAAACCCAAAACTGTTCCCAAGTATTTTGGCCGATCGCCTCGGCATCAGTTCGCCTGTACTGCGCTCAGACTGCTGCTGAAGATAATGAGGTTGAGGATTTGTTGTCTGCAATCAAGCTGGTGGCAGTTTTACCAGAAAGTCATCCTCTCAGACCAGAAATAGATCGCAACATCAACAGGTGGGCGACTTCAATTCTAAACATTGCTGAAGAAGAGTTTCAAACAGGTGACTTAGATAAAGCGATCGCTACAGCTCGCAAAATCCCCGAAAATGTTTCTGCTAAAGAGATAGTCGAAGAAAAAATTGCCGATTGGCAATCGGTGTGGTCGGCAGGAGAAGAAATCTACCTGGAGGTGGAAAATCAACTGCGCGAAGCTAACTGGAACGGAGCTTTTAATTGGGCAGTACGCTTGACCGATAGCCCCAACGAATATTGGGCAACCACCAAATATGAAGAGAGCATCAACAACATTAATATTGCTCAGGAAGAAAATGCTACCCTCAGCAAAGCAAAAACTCAAGTTACCAGTGGCAAAATTGACGATTTAATTTCAGCCATCAACAAAGCTGGCAGGATCGACAAAAAAGGCTATGCCTACGAGCAGGCGCAAGCAATCATTGCTCAGGCGAAAGCTAAGTTGGTTGCCAATATTGAGCAGTTAATCAAGCAGCAAGACTGGCGAGAACTAATTCTAGTAACGGGTCGGATTCCCAGAAGCTTAAAATTGCAGGAGCGTACTAAAGATTGGCAGATTTTAGCCAACGCAGGGTCTAGCGCAAAGTTAGATACGGTGTTTGGTCTAGAAGAAGCGATTGAAGAAGCTCAAAAGCTAGAGAAGGACAGTGAATATTACAGACTGGGACAGAAGTTAATCAGTCGTTGGGAATTGGAAATTGACGATGTGCGTCACTTATCCAAAGCTAGAGAATTTGCCAGAGTTGGTACTATGGCTAATCTCAACAAGGCAATAGCTGAAGCGGGACTAATTGTTAGCTCCAATCCTCGCTATGGCGAAGCTCGCCAACAAATAGCTAAATGGAGGGGTCAAATACGGACAATTGAAGACCGACCAGTCTTGAATCGCGCCAGAGAATTATCCTATGGTAACAACGTAAATGCTTGGCAAAAGGCGATCGCCGAAGTTAATTTGATTTCTCGTAACAGCCCGCTTTATAATGAGGCACAGCAATATGCTCGAACCTGGCGTGCCAATATTGAACGAGTTCAAGATCGACCAATCCTCGATCGAGCTCAATCCTTGGCTAACCTCAACAATTACCTCGCAGCGATCGATACTGCCGAAGAAATTAGATCGGGCAGGGCTTTGTATCCAGAGGCTCAAAGCAAAATTGCCCTCTGGCGACAAGAAATAGATGGCACCAGATATCTGCGCGAAGCCAGAGAAATAGCTCGTCGAGGTACTCCAGAATCATTGGCTAGGGCAATTAGAGTAGGAAGGCAAGTTTCTCCAGATAGCACCGCTCGCCCTCAGATAGTCAGAGATGTGAATGATTGGGCAGCACAGATTTTAGCTATAGCAAGACAGACTTCTGATAGTTCTTTGGAAAGGGCGATCTCAATCGCCCAGCAAGTTCCTTCTGGTACAACTAGCTTTTCTGCTGCCCAAAAGGACCTCAAAATTTGGCGTATACGACTCAATCCTCCTCGTCCAGAGATTATTCCTCCTACCTTCAAGCTAGATAAGCTCAGAAAAGAACGAGGCAACTAATGCCCGTGATTCTGGTAGCAGCTACTTTGGTTTTGACTAGCAACTATTTTTGGTGAGGTAACTATTCTAAAGACAACTAGAAGATTTTCCTCCAGGCTCGCTCTGAATGTCTAGACTTGAGAATGATGTCAGCGGTTGTGGAGACAAGCTAAATTAATAATCGTTGGAGTTAATCGTATAACAAGGAGTCTTAATGCTAGAGCTATATCAATTTGAACTGTCTCACTATTCAGAAAAAGTTCGCCTGATTCTCGATTACAAACAGCTAGAATATCGCAAAATAGAAGTTACTCCTGGTGTAGGTCAAATAGAATTAATGCAAAAATCTGGTAGTCGCCAAGTACCAGTTCTCAAAGATGGCAGTACTTACATTGCCGACTCTACAGAAATTGCGATGTATTTGGAACGGAAATATCCCGAACGTCCAATTCTACCTACTGATTCTCTAGCTAAAGGTCAATGTTTGCTGATAGAAGAATGGGCAGATGTTTCTATTGGCTCGATGGGCAGAAAAGCTTTCATCGGTGCCTTAAACCAGAATCAGAATTTTCGCACTTCCTTGTTACCCGCTAATACTCCCGACTTAGTAAAAACAGCAGTGGGGGCAATTCCAGGAGAACTATTAGATGTTTTAGGAACTGGCGTAGGCTTTGGTGGCGAGGCAGTAAGAGAGGCTAAAAGAAGCTTGACTCAAGATTTAGAAGCTTTATGCTTGATCCTACAGAATCAGCCCTATTTAACTGGCGATACGCTTACCTTAGCTGACTTAGCAGTAGCAGGATTAAGCATTTATTTAAAATTCCCCGCAGGTTCTTATCTCAACATTCCCGATCCTCTAAAAGGCAAAGGTATTCCAGGGTTAGCAGACAACATTACTTTTGAACCATTCTTTGCTTGGCGCGATCGCCTTTACGGGGATTTTCGCCAGGGTTCTGTTGCTATTGGTTCTAGCAGTACTGCTCCTACCTCAATCGACATTGAATAGGTTGAGCATTTTAGTCTTAAGGCTCTAGAAATGCTGATTCTGGGCGGAAAAAGCATGGGGTTAAACTTCTTCCCTCTTTTTCTGCCCCGTTCTTTTGCTAGAACAGCGTTCTCGGAGCATAAGCAAGAATTCCATGCACCCTAGATCTATACTAGAGATGCGGAGCAATATGTTGGATAGCCAACAGTCATAAGTTTTAGTCTCAGTAGCTATAGCCGTACAAAGTTATGTTAGGACAAGTTTGTCTTATTGCTCGTAAGTAATGAGTAATGAGTAATGAGTAATAAGTAATAAGTGTTCTAATGTAAGTCCATATTGCTTAACGGTGCAGTTATAGAATGTCCTAACCAAAGTACGTAGAGCTATATGATTGGTTTACAGTCTTTTTTAAGCGATCCTCATCTTGATGCACGGTCGAACAACAGTCAGCGTCAGCTATCTTTAATAATATCTGCTCGTTCTGATACTCCAGTTCGGGAACTACCGCTGAATTTGTGTTTGGTTCTAGATTGTAGTGGTTCAATGACGGCTAAACCATTGGAAATGGTTAAAGAAGCAGCAATCAGCATTGTTGAACAGCTCAAGCCAGGCGATCGCCTTAGTATTGTTGTTTTTAATCATCGAGCAAAAGTAATCGTTCCTAGCCAGCCAGTTACCGACATTGAATCAATCAACCAGAAAATTAGGCTAATTGTTGCCGATGGAGGAACTTCAATCGACGAAGGGTTGAGGTTGGGGATGAAAGAAATTGCAGCTCATAATCAACATTGTGTTTCTCGCATCTTTTTACTTACCGATGGAGAAAATGAACATGGCGATGACGATCGCTGTCTCAGGCTGGCAGAACTATCGGCAGAACATAATATTACTATTGACAGTTTAGGCTTTGGAGAACACTGGAATCAAAATGTTTTAGAGCAAATTTCCGATCTGGCACAGGGAACTTTAGCTTATATTGAGCAGCCCAATCAAGTAGTTTTTGAGTTTAAGCGTTTATTTGCTCGCGCCCAATCTGTAGGCTTGACCAATAGCCTGCTCACCGTTGAGCTGACACCGAAAGCAAGATTAGCCGAACTAAAGCCTGTGGCTCAAGTAGCTCCTGAAACTATCGAATTGCCCATTCAGCTAGAAGGCAATTATTTTGCCGTTCGTCTGGGAGATTTAATGATCTCTCGACCGAGAATAATTTTAATTAATTTTTATATTAATCAGTTACCCTCAGGCAAACATAAAATTGCTGCGGTTCAGCTACGTTATGATGACCCAGGTAAAAATCAGCTTAATTTATATTCTGACGTTATTGCTGTGGAACTAGAGTCTCAAGAACAGTATCAGCCACAACCAAACGATACTGTACAAAATCATGTTTGGACTTTGGCTAAGTATCGGCAAACTCAGATTGCCGAAGCAAAACTACAGGCTGGCGATCGCTCTGGCGCAGCCACTATGCTGCAAACTGCTGCCAAAACCGCCCTACAATTGGGAGACAAACAAGGGGCAACAATCTTGCAATCTAATGCGACTCGGTTGCAGATTGGTAAAGATCTGTCCCAAGGCGATCGCAAAAAAAACCGCTTAGTCTCTAAAACTATTTTGCCAGAATCAGTAACTGAAAGCCGATAGGTTCGGTAGGGCGATCGATTTTGCCATCAGAGATTATTTGACAATCATTTGATTCCAACTAGCTTTTCTACTGGCGGTGATGAACAATTTTTATGCCTAACTGGGCAGTATGAGTAAGAAGAAACTAATAAACTTGAAGGATATAAGTAGGTGGGGTAATTAAGCTTAGGGAGTTGGGGAGTTAGGGAATTGGGGAGTTGGGGAGAGCGGGCGGAAACGCGTCCTCTCACGGCGCATGTTCCACGCCCGTTAGGAAAGAAATAAGATGTTTGGGTGTGATAAATTATTGTGCCTACCTAACTTAACTGTGGTCAAAAATATTAAATTATTAAATTTAAATTGGACTTCTTGCTTTAAAAATACAACAATCGAGTTGCTCCAAGAAGTCCAGTTAATCAATGAATTTGGTTAAGTTTAAGCAAATAATGGCAATTTACTGTTTTAAAAACTGTTGCTATAGCGATCGCCTTAAATGTGATTGCTAGCCAGGGACATTACGATAATTACGCCTAGACTGGTCAAAGCTAAAAGTATTGCCAACGTAACTGATTGTCCTAAATTAGAAGAAGCTTTCATAATTTATGATTTCCTGTATTTTATAGATGAATTTATAGCTAAAACCGAGATTAGAAACTAATACAACTACTAAAAACATTTAGGGATCATCGTATATGTACAATATATAGCTTCCAATTGGTCTGCCAGCTTTGTAGTTAATAATATAGAATATTGATTCACTTCTTCTCATAAAAGCAACTATTATTTACATAACTTTTTTTATCTCAATAATAGTCAAGCTCAGGAGCGTCAAGTATTAGTAATTGCGGTTTGAATAATAGAAAAAAGTTAGTCAGCAAACAATAAAAGTTTTACAAAATCAAGGCTATAATGCCAAACAAAAAAAGTCGCGAATTATGAGGCAAAAATTACAGTATTGGACAGGAATATTACTTTTTAGCTTAATATTGTGGTTGGGTTTGATTAATCGAGCAGAGGCTAATAGCGAACTATCTCAGGCTCACCAAAGGCATATTTTGGAAAGATTGAGCTTCGGTGTAACCTCAGAACAAATGCAGCAGGTAAAAGCTGAAGGAATCGAGGCTTATATTCAGTCTCAGCTTACTCCTGAGTTGGTCGAGGAGCCTCCCATTTTAAATAATTATTTAGCCAAGCTTAGTTTGATTCATCAGAAGCCAACCGAACTGCAAAAAAAAGTTAACGCCAATCGAAAAAAAGTACGTAATTCTGGGTTGTCTATTGAGCAGAAGCAGAAAATACGCCAAGAGATTAGAGAAATGAATACTAAAGCCAGAGATGAAGCAATAAATGCTCACTTGGCTAGGGCAATCTATTCTTCCCGTCAGTTAAAGGAGGTAATGGTAGATTTTTGGTTTAATCACTTCAATATTTATGCAGACAAGGGAGATATTAGGCTGTGGTTGAGCGACTACGAACAAAAAATTCGACCTCACGCTTTGGGTAACTTCCGTGACTTGTTGGCAGTTACGGCAAGACATCCAGCCATGATAATTTACTTAGATAATAAAAAAAATACTGCCCCAGATAGTCCTGTGGGAATAAGAGGAAAACTGGGTTTAAATGAAAACTATGCTCGCGAGTTAATGGAACTGCACACCATGGGGGTAGATGGTGGCTATACTCAAGATGACGTAATAGCCTTGGCTAGGATTTTTACTGGTTGGGGTGTAGATTACGAGGGTAAAAGAGGAGATAAAAAAGGCTTTTTCTTCTATAAAAACCGTCACGATCGCCATGACAAAACATTTTTAGGGCATAAAATTGCGGCTAACGGCATTAAAGAAGGTGAACAAGCTCTCGATATTTTGGCAAGCCATCCCGCAACCGCCCATCATATCAGTTACAAGCTGGCAGAATATTTCGTCAGCGATCGCCCACCGTCGAGCCTGGTAGACAGACTAGCTCAGAAGTTTCTCGATAGTGACGGCAATATTAAAGTTGTTTTAGATACTTTAATTCATAGCGCGGAATTCAACGACCCTCAATATTACCAGCAGAAATTTACGACCCCCTATCAATACATAGTTTCTTTGGTGCGGATGGCAGAAATTGAGCAGCCCAACTTCAAACGGATTCGAGGTATGTTACAACAGTTATCAATGCCAGTATATCGATGTCCTTTGCCCACTGGTTATAAAAATACTCAATCGGCTTGGCTAAACCCGCAAGCAATGTTGCAAAGAACGGGTTTTGCAACGGCGATCGCTAGAGGAACTTTAAACCCAGGCTATTCTATCCCATACAAACAGTTGCAGCGCAATTCTGGCGAGCTTTCAGAACGTACAAAACAGGTGATTGCTAAAACTCCGCCCAAGCTGCGATCGGCTTTGATGATGGGAAGTCCAGAAGCGATGTATCGATGAGTTCGGGTAGAGTATCTTATTTGAATTATCTAAACATGAAAAGAAGAAAATTTTTGACCGCAGCAGGTTTGGCAACGGCTGGAATCTTAGTTCCCGTAGGTATGAATAGTTGGGTAGCGCGGGGGGTCAAATCCGCAACTAATCGTAAGCGTTTAGTGGTAATTTTTTTGCGTGGCGCAGTTGACGGCTTGAATATTGTTGTTCCTCATCAAGAAGCCGAATACTACGAAGCTAGACCAACTATTGCCGTTCCCTACCCTCATAAAAAAGATGGTGCGATCGATCTTGATGGCTTTTATGGTTTGCACCCCAAACTAGCAGATTTAGTGCCTCTGTGGGATTCAAAAAACTTAGCTTTTGTTCAAGCTGTTGGTTCTCCAGTAGTAGAACGTTCTCATTTTCAGGCTCAGGACTATCTAGAAAGTGGTACGCCTGGAATAAAAAATACGAAAAACGGCTGGATGAATCGGCTTTTAGCTGAATTACCCCAAGATATGCCGACTCAAGCACTCAACGTAGGCGTAACTACCCCATATATACTAAAAGGAGAAATGGCGATCGCCAGTATCAAGCCTGGAAAAAATTCCGCAGCACCAATTCCCACAGATCGACCTCTGGTTCACCAAGCTTTTAGTAATTTATACAGTGGTACGGATACTTTGAGCAAAGCCTATCAAAATGGCAGAAAAGCCAGAGAAATAGTTTTGACTGACCTGACTCAAGAAATGATGTCCGCTTCTCGTGGTGCAAAAAGTGCCAACGCCTTTGTTGATGATGCTGCTGAAGTAGCCAAACTAATGGTAGGCAATGCCAAAACTCAGCTAGCCTTTATGCAGGTTGGTGGTTGGGATACCCATATCAATCAAAATCCTGTCTTCGATCGGTTGCTTCCCTCTTTGGCAGAAGGTTTAGTCACCCTAACTCAAGGATTAGAGCCAATCCTTGCCGATACTGTAATCGTGGTGATGTCAGAATTTGGCAGAACGGTTAGAGAAAACGGGAATAAGGGGACAGATCATGGATATGGCAACGCTATGTGGCTTCTGGGAGGAGCAATTCGCGGAGGAAATGTCTACGGACAGTGGCAAGGCTTAAGCCAATCTAAATTGAACGAAAACAGAGATTTACCCGTAACAACGGATTTTAGAGAAGTACTTTCACTTATTTTGCAACAACATTTATCCCTCGATGATGAGAGCTTAAGTCGAGTTTTTCCTGGCTATGAACTCGCTAGCAATCTCGATTTTTTAGCTTAGAAAACTAGGTTACATTGTGGTATAGTTATTTCAATTGATTTCCTTATGATTGACTAGCTTTTTGTTAGTAGTTGGTAGTTAGTAGTTAGTAGGGTTAAAGCCAATCAAATTTCGGTGACTAAAACTTGTGGTTTCTTTTTAGAATGACTATATGTTTTAGTATTTTAATACTAGTCTGTTGATTAGTTAGGACTCCAAACTTACAAAGAGCTATTCCAAATACTTTTGCCTTCATCTTCATAAAAACGATAAAGCAAGTCCTCATTTTTAAACTGGTGTTCATCAAAAATATGATGAAAAATTTCTTTGTCGATCATTTTTTGACCTAAAGCGATCGCCTCTTCTGGAGAAACTTTAGCTCGTTTGGCAATCCAATCGACTGCTTCATTTCCTAAAAAGCAACGCTGATATAGCTTCAATTTATGCCTGCGAGTTTTAATTTCCACTCCTTTTTCCGAACGCATTTCCGACGCTAACTGTCTGACGCTAATACGGTTTAAACTTTCTTTAGATGTTCCAGATTTTTTAACCGCAGCTGTTTGGATAGTGGAAGATTGTTGTTGAGCGTCAGAAGTAGAGACAATGTTTGATTTGTATCGGTTGTTTTGTAGCCAAATACCAACAGAGTTTTTTTCTTTGATCAGCAAAGTAGGAATTTGGGAGCGTTCTTCATGGTCTAGGTATTCTTCCCGACATTCTTTAATAGCTGCTTCCATCTCTTCTTTAGGAAAAGCTTTGTCTCTGATAAACAAATTGTTGTTGTAGATTACGCCCGATAGAGTTTGGTCTTGGTTTTTTACTTTGCAATACTTTATCTGCGTATGATCTAAGAAAAGCATTTTTATACTCCTAATCTTCCCCTGTAGTTGCCTATGGCTTGATGAAACACTCGATCTACACTGTTATAACTCAATTACGCCCGTCTTAACTATTAGAAATAATTATTAATTTTCCCTCTCTACGGGAACAATTTCCGTATACTCAAAATTATTCAAACTACGTTTAACTAAAAGATAATTTTCCTGGTTCAAATTAATCCTGTCTGGTTCACAATTGGTTTTAGGAGAGTAATAGGTTAGCACGTATTCTCGACCAATTCGCCGATCTGTTTCTGTCTCCACCTCTCCGTGCCATTGAGTTTTAGTCACCAAAACAATTAATTGGTTAGCCAATTGGGGAATAGCTTTGGTTACCTGTCGTCGATAAATTTGGTCTAAGCTACCGAAGGGGGAGTCCATAACTATGGGAAAGGTGCTGCTATCGTAGCCCATAAGAGTGTTGCGCTGACTCCATTGTCTGACGCGATTGATAATTCCCCCGATGAACGACAAACTTAAGATTTGGTTTTCTCCAGTAGAAGCAGCAACGGGAACTTCTACTCCAGAGGTGTTTTCAATTAAGGTTAGCCTATAATCACTGCTGAGTTTGGGAATATAGGGAGTATACGAGATGAAACTAAATATTTCCTGGACTTTTTGTTCTAAAGCTAAACGAAATTGTTGTTCTAGACGTTTTCTGACCTCACTTAATCTATCGATCGCTTCTTGAGCTGTGGTAATGCGCTTTTGAGCTAGTTGTTGCTTGTTTTCTGTTAGTTGGTGTCGCGCTATTTTCTGGCTGAGTTTGTCCAACTCTTTAGCGCGATCGCTCTGTTGCTGTTTGTGTTCGCCCTGTTCTAAAATTAAGCTTTTTAGCTGATTTTCGATGGTTTCTATGCTTCGCTGTAGCTGTTGGGTATTGCGGTTGGGATAGCTGGCAAGCTGTTGATTGGCTTGGGACAACTCTGCTTCGATGCGGTTAAGCTCTAAATAGAGGTGCTTGATTTCCTCTTGCTGTTGGTCTAGCTGCTGCCAAAAATTATCTGACTGGGACTCGATTTTGCCAGTCTGTGTTTCCAAGCGGATAGCCGACTCTTCGACATTCTTTAGTTCGACCTTTTTTAGCCAAGATTTGACGTTGTTGTAGGAATCGGTATCGGGGGACAAAGTTTCGCCACAGAGACAGCGTTGCTGTTGGAGTAGTTGTCGCACAAACTCTTGCTTTAGTCCACTGGATAATTGATCGCGATCGCGTAATGTTTGCAGTAGCTTAAAAAAATTGTCGGTTATGGCTGGAATAAACACCAGGTAGCTATCTTGAGATAATAGTTTTTTGAGCCTGCTTTTGCTTTGAATAATATTCTTTTTAACTGAGGCTTGCTGTTTGACTAACTTTAGCTTGAGCTTTTGGATTTCGTCCGCCCCACTAATTTCTAATAGCTGTCGGGATAAATTAGCTTTTTGTGATTCCAACCGATCTACTTCGACAATAATTTCTGCCAGACGCTGTTTAATCTCTTCGCTTTGTTTCTCTAGCTTAATCTGTTCGCTCAACAACTCTTTGGTGCGAGCATCTCCTAATTCCTGTAACTCTTCTTGGAGACTTCTTTTGGCTTTCTTTAGGTGGTCGATCGCCCGATCTAAAATCTTGACTCCCAACAACTCTTTAGTATCTTCGGCAATGTTGTAGTCATGATTCTGACGGAAAAAGCTATCGATTCGTTCGCCGTCAAAGAAAAAATACTGGTGCAAACTGCCTGGTAAAATTCTCCCAATAATATCTTCTGGTGCTTCTAGGGGTGGATACCAACGTCCATCATCCCCCGCCACCAGCATAAATAGCTTAGTCTGGCTATACTGCACTCGATCTGAGTTTTTGCTGGCGTAACACTTACGCTTTAATTGGTAGAGCTTGCGGTCATGCTCAAACTGTAATTCTACCCAGCATTCTACTGCCTGTTGTGCTTGGGCTTCGGCGATCGCCCGCTGATTGATTAATAACTCAGGAGAAGCAAAAGCTGGGGTGAACTTCTCATATAGCACCCAGGTAAAAGCATTGAGAATTGTCGTTTTTCCCGCGCCGTTGTTGCCATGAATAACTGTCGTGTTGCGATCGCCACTGGCAAACTTAATCTGTGGAGTCTTGCCATAGAACTGTCTGAAGTTGCACAGTTGTAAATAGTTGAGCTTCATTGCACGACTTTTTTGATAATATTTAAAATATCTTCGTTAATATTGCGGGGAGTTTTTAAGTATAATTTGTCTTTTTCTATTTTTAATACCTGCTCGATTACCTGCTTGACTTCTGTGGGGGCGTTGGTAATTGGCTCTTGTATCGAAGTTAAATCTGATTGATTTTTTTTATTCATAGAATTTGAAGTTGAAGCATTTGTAAATAATATTAGTTATTTTTGGTATAGTCCTATATCTATTTAACAGGTTAAATTAAAGATAATTAGTATTAGGTTTTATGATTAGCTTAACTTAATATTGTATTGAATTTAATTTGGAAGATTAGAAAAGTCCCCTAAAGGATTAGCTCCTTACGTCGCGTCCGTCGCGCAGATAAACGCAGATGAACGCAGATGATTTTTCTGTTTGTCTTCTAGTTTTAGGTTCAATTTGTAGAGATGTTTATATTATATTGAGTTGGTCAATAGGAATAAAAAAGGTTATCCTCGGTAAAAAAAATGCTGGATTTAACCGATGAGTATTAGTAGCTTAGAATTTGAGTTCGATCTTTTATGGGATGAATTGTTTCCCGACTTGGATTTGGAAACAGAAGTACGGCTAATTCCTAAGCGACGCTTCAAGTTTGACTACGTTAATTTTTCTGGTAGGGTAGCGATTGAGATTAACGGGCAGATCTGGCACAAAGGAGGACACAGCACGGGAAAGAGCCTAATGCGGGATTATGAGAAGCTCAATTTGGCACAGCAACAAGGCTACTGCGTGTTTCAACTATCTAGAGAAATGATTACCGAAACTTGGCTCAAAGCGATCGCAGCTACAATTCGCAGTCGTAGTTTGACCTCGTTCGCTGTGGAGAAATAACCTGAACTCTATGTTGCTACAGGAGCGAATGGTGGTTCGCCCCTACTGGTTTTTACTGTCTTTGTCGGAATACTTCGTAAAGAGCGATCGCTGCTGCGACGGAGGCGTTGAGACTGGGGGTTTGACCTGTTAGAGGAATTGCTACTAACTTATCGCAGTTTTTTTCGGTTAACTGACTCAGACCTTTGCCTTCCGAGCCTACTACCAAACCTACCGCACCACTAAAGTTGGTTTGGTGTAATAGGTTATCGGTGTCGGCGGTAGTGCCATAAATCCAAAACCCCGCTTCTTTGAGTTTGGTAATAGCCTGATTTAAGTTAACTACCCTGGCGATCGCTAAATTTTCTAAGGCTCCTGCTGCTACTTTCATTACCGTTGAAGTAACCCCCGCTGCTCTGCGCTGGGGAATAATCAATCCTTGAACTCCTAAAGCTTCGGCAGTGCGGATAATTGCCCCCAGATTATGGGGATCTTCAATGCCGTCGGCAATAACAATCACGGGTTCGGGGGTTTGTTTTGCCCGATCGATTAATTTGGATAAGTCCCAATAGGTGTAGGGAGCAATTTGGGCTGCAATTCCCTGATGGTTGCCCCCCTGGGTTAACTGAGACAGACGGCGAGAATCGACCTCATCGATAATTGTTCCGTTAGCTTTAGCCTCTTTAACTAGGGGATAAAACTGTCCATGAGTTAATAACTTGTCTGTAATCCAGATCCGATTGATTTGGCGATCGCCTTTTAAAGCTGCCAAAACTGCATGACGACCATAGGTCAGATCTATTTCTTCAGTCGGTTGAGATGGGATAGGATCAGAGGCTGGCTTATTTTTCTTCGGCTTGGGTAAATTATGTTTCATAAAAAATACGCCTGATGTGGATTAGCTTCGTTCGAGTTTGCTGGTTTTTAGCTTTTAGCTTTTAGCTTTTAGCTTTTAGAAAAATTCAAAAATTTAAGTTTCTTAGCTAGACAAACCATAAAAAATAATTTTAAATGACGAATTGAAACGAAATTAAGTAACTAACAACCAACCACTAACCACTAACCACTAACAAATCAATTCTGCTGTTGCCAACTATCTAATCGTCTCGATTATCAAGATTTAATTTAGCTAACAATTCTTGTAAACGCTGCGGGTTGGTCAAATAAAGATAGCCGATTAATGCTTCTAAGCCAGTGGCTTGCTTATAGATGTGGCGAGATATACGGCGGGGTTTTGCTACACAGGCATTGCGTCCACGACGTAAAATTTCTCTTTCTGAATCGATTAAATGAGGTAAAAGTGCTGACAAATGAACCGCCTGACTTTCGGCTCTTACTTGGGTAACAACTTGGCGATGGTAATCTACCATCCGCTGCGGAGGCATCAAGAACTTGCTGCGAACATACAGTTCAAATACAGCATCTCCTATATATGCTAATGCGATCGGCGACAGCCGTTCAATTTGGCTAAACTGAATAGCTGTGGTCGATGCCATCGAACCGATTGCCCAAGTTTGAGCCGTGTCGGTTGGCGCATTATTGTTTTTGTCTTGCTCTGGTAAATTCACATCCAAACGGGACGTTATTTGGCGATGTTTTCTAGTGCTGCTTCTACAGAAGGCTGAAGAGAAAGAAATTTCTCCAAACGCACTAGCTTTACGGTTTGCGTTACTCGTGGATTGGTAACAACCTGGAGGCTTCCACCAACAGTTTGTGCCTTTTTAACGAGTTGTACTAAAGCTCCTAAACCAGAACTATCAATAAAATCAATTTGTGCAAGAACCAAAATTATGTTTGTTGGTCCTTCATCTATACAATTACCAATGACTTTACGGAATGCTGGTTCAGAAAAGGCATCTAGTAATCCAGTAAGACGAAATATTTGGTGATTTTCCCTGACTTCGCGGGTGCCTCTTAAGCTCACAGTCAGGTTTAGCTGCTCAGGAATAATCCCCTCCTTAACTGTACCTTGATGATTATTAACAGTAAGCACTATATCGAAAAACGACACAATGTTTGTCAATGGTAAAGTATAGCCCATTTTTGAGGGTATTGTTAATTGTGGAATTTAACATAGTCTTTACCGAGTTTCTGATTTAGAGCAGAAAATTTTGAAAAATATTTAATTTAATCCAGACAAAAAACCCTGCTTTCTTTGTTGAAGCAGGGTTGCAGAGCAAGAGGAAAATTTTTAGGATTTTTGTATATACCTATACCTATAAAAATAAAGACTTAAATAAGCTGGTTTCTGATTAATCAAATACTACTACTTCCAAATTGCGAATACATTCGTATAAATACTGAAGCTGAAGAGTTATTTGGTTTGTTTAGTTGTTTGTACTCAAGACGACTTAAGCTAAATTACGAAGATCGTGAAAGATCCGCCATCGCAGTTTTTTTCAACCGAGCTTCATTGTAAAGTAGGCAAAAGCGTAGGCTTGGCAATTTGAAGAGGATTATTAATCTATTTATCAATTAATATAAATAATGTTTATCTTTCGCTGCTTAACAAAACTCAAAAAAATTGGTTCGAGGCTATTGAAGGCAAAACGCCTGCTAGCTATATTTCTAGTTAGTCTGGCAATTCAATTTGCTATTCTGCCAGCCTGGACACAACAACCAGTTATCATTAAAACTTTGATTAGGGCGGATGAGGCTCAACAGTTACAGCCTTTGGTCAAAGAATTTAACCAACAGCACCCCGATATTAAATTTCAGATCCTTGAAGCCCCTAGTGATAGTAACCAGGTCGAAGACTTATATACATCTTCTTTCTTACTGGGCAACTCTCCCTATGATGTGGTTTATATGGACATTGTTTGGACACCAAAGTTTGCTGCTGCGGGATGGTTGAGAGATCTTAGCGATCGCCTGTCCCCAGAGGAAGCAGAAAAATATCTGGAGGGAGATATCGCGGGGGGAATGTACCAAGATCGGCTCTATCGTCTTCCCTTTCGTTCTGATGCGGGCATGCTCTACTATCGCCAGGATCTACTCGACAAAGCGGGATACGAACCCCCCGAAACTTTTGGTGAACTACTAGAAATTTCCCAAGATTTGCAGCAGCAGGGGTTGGCAGACTGGGGGTATGTTTGGCAGGGTAAGCAGTATGAAGGACTGGCTGCGATGTTTGTCGAGATTTTGCAGGGAAGTGGGGGTTTTTGGGTCGAGCCAGATACCTTAGAAGTTGGTTTAGATCGACCAGCAGCAATCAAAGCAGTGGAATTTTTACGGACGGCGATCGCTTCTAAGATTTCACCCCCTGGGGTTACTACCTATGCAGAGGAAGAAACTCGTCGATTGTTTCAAAATGGCAGGGCAGTTTTTCTGAGAAATTGGCCCTATGTCTACAGTTTGGCATTAGACTCGCCTATCGCAGGGAAGTACAACATCAAACCCATGGTTCATGCCGTGGGTGAAACCAGCGGTGCAACCCTAGGCGGATGGGGATTGGGTATTGCCAAAAGTAGTAAACATCCCGATGCAGCTTGGGAAGTAATTAAATTTCTCAGCAGCGAAGATTCTCAGCGAAAATTTATCTTAGAAACTGGTTTTGTCCCTAGTCGTATCGATTTATTTAACGACCCCAAAATTATAGCCAAATACGATTACTATCCCAAATTATTGGAAGTGGTTCAAAGTTCTGCCCTACGTCCCCCAATTCCCCAATATGCCCAAGCCTCAGACATTTTACAGCGTTACCTGAGTGCTGCTATAACGGGCAGCATGACTCCAGAACAGGCAATGAAAACTGCTGCCAATGAAACCCGTAACTTACTCAAACGATGAATGAGGGACTGGGAGACGGGAACTTAAAAGGGTAAAAGATTAACGACTAACAACTAACAACTAACAACTAACAACTAACAACTAACAACTAACAACTAACAACTAACAACTAACAACTAACAACTAACAACTAACAACTAACAACTAACAACTAACAACTAACGATATGCGAAGCTGTATCCTTAACAACTAACGACTAACATATGCTTAACAAACGAGAACAATTTACTGGCTGGCTATTATTATTTCCCGCACTATTTATTCTGGGTCTGGTATTTATTTATCCTATTGCCAGGGCATTTTGGTTGAGTTGGTTTGCGGAAAATCTGGGGACGCAACTAGAGCCAGTTTTTACGGGTTTGGGTAACTATCAAAGGATGCTGGGAGACGGCAGATTTTGGCAGAGTTTATGGAATACCTCGGTTTTTACCATGGCTAGCGTAACTTTGGAATTGTTATTGGGCTTAGGTATTGCCTTGGTTTTGAATAAAACGTTTTTTGGACGGGGAGTGGTGCGGACCATTGCTATTATTCCCTGGGCGTTGCCTACGGCGGTGATGGGGTTAGCCTGGGCATGGATTTTTAACGACCAATATGGCGTGGTTAATGATATCTTGATTAGATTAGGTTTGCTCGATACGGGAATTAACTGGTTGGGAACGCCTACTTTGGCGATGGTTGCTTTAATCGTTGCTGATGTCTGGAAAACCACCCCATTTATCAGCATTATTCTCTTGGCTGGTTTGCAGTCTATTTCCGAAGATTTGTACGAAGCGCATAAAATGGATGGTGCAAGCCCCTGGCAGAGTTTTTGGCAAATTACCCTTCCTTTGTTAATGCCACAAATTTTGATTGCTTTGCTGTTTAGATTCGCTCAATCTTTTGGCGTTTTCGATTTAGTGCAGGTAATGACGGGGGGCGGTCCTGCGGGGTCCACAGAAACAGTGTCAATTTATATTTATTCTACGGTAATGCGCTATTTAGACTTCGGCTATGGCGCAGCTTTGGTAGTAGTAACTTTTCTGCTATTGATCTTAGCCGTTGCTATTATTTCTGTAATGTTAAAGAGAGTTCGTGCTTAAATTATCTGACGTTGCTCTATGATGAGATGGCTGGATAGTGGGGACTTAGTTGTGAACGCTAAATTGGCGATCGCTCTGTTTCCTTATTCTTCCACCTTCCAAGGTAAAATACTCCAGGCTTGAATAATCATTTCGCTCAACCATTGGCGACGGTCTAGATCTAGAACCAGATCGTCTTGTAAAATGTCCTCAGTTAATTCTTCCAAAGATTGCCCCTGGCGACGAGCTATCTGAACCACACCTGCGATCGCACTGGCAACAATTTCTTCGTTGATGGAAGTATTTCCGAGTGCCGATATTTCTTCTGTGTTAGCGGGGATGGAATAATTCATAGGATCGGGTGCTTGAGAAGCAGATTAATTATTATGTACTGATGTAAGTTTTTATCTGCGCTGGAGTGCCAAAATTAATAAATAGTCTCGTAAGTGTAGCTTATTGTCCGTTAATTTAACCTTGTTTTAAAATTTCTTAAAAATAAATTAATATCTTATTAAATGAAAGAATTATTATATATAGAGATACCTACTCCCAATCTGGCAAAAGTAACCAATTGGTTGCAAAGTATCTGGCAGCCTTCGGCAGGGACAAAAGTAATTACTCCCGATGGCATCCGTCTCCAGTTTGGCTCATCGAACGGTGAGCTGTCTGTTTTTGTCTGGCAATTGCAGCGCACTACCTACTTGAAGATTTTTCAGTGGGGAGAGCGGTTAATTCCTCAAGCAGATCGAATTAAGCAGCAGTTGGTAGCAGAGATTCGTGCTGTATTTCCCCAAAAGTATCCCGTACCACCAGAGATCGAGCAGTCGCCATCTATTTTTGCAGCTTTAGCCGAAGCCTATCCCAAAACAGTCCATTTTTTTCAGAAGATGCCCAACGGGGAATACGACCTAAATCGGGTTTATTGGTGGGAAAAACGCTGGCGCGATAGCGTAAAAAATCCTCAACAACCTCAAGAAGTAATTTTTTCCAGTTCCTCGACTAACAAAGAGCGAGAATACGATCTAATCTATATTGGTGGTGCGCTAGGAGTAATTCATGCTGCGGTAATGGCGCAAAAAGGTTATCGAGTGCTACTAGTTGAAAGGCTGCCCTTTGGGAGAATGAATCGGGAGTGGAATATTTCTCGCGATGAGTTTCAGAGTTTGATTAATTTGGGTTTATTTACCCCGCAAGAATTCGAGTCAGTCATTGCAGCAGAATATGCAGATGGTTTTAGCAAGTTCTTTGATGCTTATAATCCACCCCATCTCAAGGCTGCGGTACTACATACTCCCAAGGTATTAAACGTGGCGATTGATGCGGAAAAACTGTTACGCTTTTGTGGTGACAAACTGCGTCAAGCTGGAGGCGATATTTGGGATGAGACAGAGTTTGTCCGCGCCGATATTTCCGATACCGAGGTTACGGTTAAGCTGACTCATCTACCTACCCAAACGAGTAGACAGGCAACAGCCAGACTATTAATTGATGCGATGGGAACGGCTTCTCCAATCGCCTGGCAGCTTAATGGTGGTCGTGCTTTTGACAGCGTTTGTCCTACAGTTGGGGCAGTAATTAAAAGCGGTTTTGCACCAGAAGTCTGGGATAAAAAATATGGTGATGTCCTCAATTCCCATGGAGATATATCTAGAGGCAGACAGCTAATCTGGGAATTATTTCCTGGGGGGAATGGAGAACTAACTTTCTATTTATTTCATTATCATCAGGTGCATCCAGACAATCCTGGTTCTCTGTTGGAAATGTATGAGGACTTCTTTACGATTCTGCCAGAGTATCGTCGTTGCGACATGGAACAGCTGGTGTGGAAAAAACCGACCTTTGGCTATATACCAGGACACTTTAGCACGGGCGATCGCGATCGCACCGTAGCCTTTGATCGCTTGCTGGCAATTGGTGATGCTGCTTCTTTGCAGTCTCCCTTAATCTTTACGGGGTTTGGTTCGTTGGTGCGTAACCTAGAACGGCTAACTACCCTGTTACATACCGCCCTGCAACACGATTTGCTTACTGCCCAACATTTAAATCAAATTAGAGCCTATCAGAGTAACATTTCCGTTACCTGGCTATTTTCTAAGGGAATGATGGTTCCCACAGGTAAAACCCTACCGCCTCAGAGAATCAACTCGATGCTAAACACTTTCTTTGGCTTGTTGGCAAACGAACCCCCCGAAGTTGCCGACACCTTTATTAAAGATCGTACCGATTGGTTTACCTTTACCAGATTGGCGTTGATTGCTGCCCGTAAAAATCCTGCCTTACTGGTTTGGATTGTGGAGATGGCTGGAAGTAAAGATTTGATTCGCTGGCTGGGTTCGTATATGTCTTTTAACTTGGATGCTTTAAGAAATCTCTTGATGGGTGGTTGGTTTCCTAGTTGGTTGAAGCAATCTCAACCTTGGTTGGAAAAGAAATATCCTGGCTTGTGGCTGAAGCTATTAAGTTTGAACTATCAGTTACGTCATGCACAAGCTGTTACCGATCTAAAATATGAAATCGATCGCAATACTATTAGTAGTTCCTCTTAAGTAGGTAGGCACAATAACTTATAACCCTCAAACATCTTGTTTTTTCCCTATCTCCCTATCTCCCATATGGAAAACAGGGAGACTACTAACTACTAACAAAACGGTAGTTAATTTATTGCAGAGATTAAATCATCAATATGTCTTTGAAACTGAGTCATTGACAGCCCATCTAGATCGTAACTACATTCAAAAGAAGGTTCTCTATCGTAATTTTTTAAACCAATTAATCTTACGTCTATTTTGGCAATTTGAGGATTAGAAAACACTGTTATTTCCAGCTTTGACTTGTTTCCTTTATAAAAATAGCAGGGTGATTCTTGAAGGTGTACCTGAGTTTTACGAAACTTACGGTCTAAAAAATCAACCACTAAAGAAAAATTGCGATTGATAGCTTGTCGTCTTCGTTCATCTAATATTGTCATAAGCTTAAATTTGGCGATCGCCAAACAATACCTGCTTGATAATATTTAAAAGCATAATATTGCCACGTCCTTAAAGAAAAAAACTTAAACATTTGTCAAAATTTCTTAATTGACAGGTATTTATAGCCCTAATAATCAGATATCTATAACCCTCGTTATTTCGTTGTCAAGTTACAATTCTTAATTCCGAACTCATCTTGTTTCAAGGTTTTCTTTCCCAAAGAAATTTCCTTTCAGATTCTTTGATTGGCAGATCATTAATACTGGCTTCCCGTCGCTGCATCAAGCCATTTTCGGCAAATTCCCAATTTTCGTTGCCATAAGCCCGATACCAAAAGCCCCCGTCGTCGTGCCATTCATATTCAAAACAGACGGAGATCCGATTATCCCGAAAACTCCACAGTCTTTTTTTGAGGCGATAGTCTAATTCTTTTGCCCACTTACGTTGTAAGAAAGCAATGATTTCTTCTCTGCCGTTGATAAACTCGGCACGATTGCGCCACTGGGAATCGACGGTATAAGCTAGGGCGACTTGTTCTGGATTACGACCATTCCAAGCGTCTTCGGCAGCTTGAACCTTGGCTTTGGCTGTTTCTAGGGTAAAGGGGGGGAGGGGCGGTTTGTTCATCGTGGTACATTGATTGCTTGGGACAAGATTGGTTAATTGCTCGTCCCTATTCAGGGATAAAGATCAGTAGGGAGTCCTAAAGGATATATGTTTACGGTATCCCGTAGGGACCGCTTCGCATATAGGAAGTAGGAAGTAGCCCTTCGGGTTCGACAGTTTGCGACGCGAAGCTAGTCCTTTAGGGCTCAAGTCGGGGAACCCGCCCAACGCAACTGTCTCAGAAGTAGGGAGTAGGGAGTTAACTTTGTTATTTTTTTGGCTACAAGCTTTAACAGTAGTAATCGGTGAGTGTCAAACACACGTGTCAGTACTGCTAAGTTAATTACTAATTACTAACTAATCGCTATTGAACGAGACAAGACTTAAAATCTTTATGTAACTGTTCAGAATCAAGATTGCGACCGATAAATACTAATTCGTTCTTACGAGTTTCTTCTGGTTTCCAAGGGCGATCTGGTCTACCATCAAAGATCATGTGTACTCCCTGGAAGACAAAGCGGTTATCCTCTCCTGCAACATTAAGAATACCCTTCATGCGAAAGATGTTAGGACCTTGGGTTTGTAGCAATTCTGTCAGCCAGCTATTTAATTTTTCTAGATCTACTTTGCCTGATTCGACGATGGCAAAGGAAAAAACTGATTCATCGTGTTCGTGAGCATCTTCGCCTAACAGTTCTGGTTCAATTTCTAAGGCTTGTTCTAGATCGAAAGCTTTTACCCCTAGTACAGAATTCATATCGATCTCGGCATTTTGGGTGGTGTAGATTTTTACCATGCCGTTCATTGAGCGAATTTTTTGCTGTAACTGTTCGAGTTGCGATCGCTCAACCAGATCGGTTTTATTGAGTAAAATTACATTAGCAAAGGCAATCTGTTCTTGGGCTTCGTCACTATCCCAATGCGACCAGATGTGTTTGGCATCGACTACAGTAACTACTGCATCCAAATCTAACTGGGTTTGAATTTCTTCATCGACAAAAAAAGTTTGAATTACTGGTGCAGGGTCAGCAAGCCCCGTAGTTTCTATCACCAAGTGATCGAATTTGTCGCGCCGACGCATCAAATTACCAATAATCCGAATTAGGTCGCCTCTAACGGTACAGCAGATACAACCGTTGTTCATTTCAAAGATTTCTTCATCGGCATCAATAACTAATTGATTATCGATCCCAACTTCTCCAAACTCATTAACGATTACTGCCACTTTCTTGCCATGTTCGTGAGTCAAGATGCGATTGAGTAAGGTGGTTTTGCCTGCACCTAAGTAGCCTGTGAGAACGGTAACGGGAACGGTTTTGTTTTCAGTAGTTGTAATCATTTGGTTAGTTGTTAGTCGTCAGTTGTTAGTAGGTAGGGTGGGCAATAATTACTATGGAGAATTTCCAATCGATCGCATTCAAACTTTGCCTACCTTACAGTGTTTATTTATTGTCTAATTTGGTTTATATCTGCTTCGGTAATTTGTGAGACGGGTTGATGAATTTTGTATTGCTTGGGGGGACTAGTCATGATGGCAATGACGGTTTCTACAGGTGGACAGTTGGGTTCGTGACATTGAAGCTGATTAATTGAGATTTGTATTTCTAGGTCTAGATCTAATATTTGATACACCCAAGCTTTTATTTGTTTGAGTTTTTTTAAATCAATTTTGGTGGTAGATTTGGCGAACAGGTTCATAATTTGTATTGTTCCTCTAAAACAGCGATGGTTGTTAACTTTTAAACCCTTTGCCAGAAATAAACCGTTGCCAAACAATCAATTCTCCCTGCTGTCCGCCTGCTGCTAGATACTTTCCTGTAGGATGCCAAGCCAAACAGGAAAATTCCTTAGCTGCTTTAAGAGTTTGGATTGGTTTTTGTTCCTGCCAAAGTCGGACATAGCCATCATCACCAGCAGAAGCCAAGAGAGAAGAATTTGGGGCAAAAGCGATCGCCCGAACCGTTTTTTGATGTTTGAGAATCTGACTTTGCCAGTTTCTTTGCTGGCGTTGCCACAGAGTAACTCCTTCCTGACAGGATGCTGCTAATATAGGCTTACTTTGATTGGGCGACCAAGTTACCTGACTAACTTTTCCTGGAAAACCCTGCATCAACCAGGGAGGGGGATTATCCCAGTGGAGTAAGGAAATAGTGCGATCGAGATTGCCTGAAGCTAGATATTTACCGTCAGACGACCAAGCGCAAGCTAGACTGGCACCAGGAACTTTTAATAAATACGGCTTTTCTGTCCAGTCTTTACTTTGCCAAACTTTCACTCCACCATGTCCGCTAGCAGCCAAGAAGTTTCCTTGGGGATGCCAAGCTAAGCTAAAGACAGATGAATCTTGAAACTCTAAACTGGTATCGATCTGTTGAGTATTAGCATCCCAAATTTTTACCTGACGGTTGACTGCAAAAGCCAACAAATTTTGTCGAGGATGCCAGGCTAGAGAATCAATCCAAGCTTTTTCATGATTGAGAGTAGTAATTAGTCGCCAGGTATCAGCATTTTGCCAAACATGAACTTTTCCCGCCTGTCCTCCCGTTGCTAACCACTGTCCATCGGCAGAAAAACCCAGACAATCTAGGGAATAATTGCTTTGGGTATGGAGTAATTTGATTTTTCCTGCTTGCCATAAAGCCAATTCTCCAGCAGCAGTAATCACACATAAGCAATTGCCATCAGGCGACCAGGTTAAACCCGTGATGTATTCTGATAACTGTTGTTTATCTGTTTGTTTAAATTGCTTGGTAGCAATCGCTTTGATAGACACTTGATTGTAATTATTGATAGATTTTGGTGGGCAATACGGTTAAAAATAACTAACAAAATTGCTTTCTTTGCCCATCCTACGATTTGTTTATCCTAAAATTGCTGAAGAGAGGAAGACAATACCGCACGAGGCGATCGCGCCTCCTGCGAAACGGGTTAAATATTTAACAGGTATACTTTTAATCGCTTGAGTAGCCATAAAATATGTTCCCAAAGAAATTGCTAGCTGAATCGCCATAAAGCCAATTAGATATGCTAGCAGTGGAGTCGGTTCTGCGCCAAAAATACCTTCTCCGTAGGCAAAACCGTGAAATATACCTGCTAAGGTTGCTAATGCTGCAATTTTAAGAGCATAGCTGATACTTTTCTTATGTTTGCTCTTAGTGATTAATAAGATACCAAACAAGATTACCGAAGCAGCGATCGCAATTTCGGGAATGGGTAAATCAATCGCAACTAAATGGATTCCCGCGCCGATGCCTGTGGCAATTACAAAAGCAGTGGGAATCAAAATTCCTCCTGTAATTTTTAAAGCAATCAAGCCACTGGCAACCACAAAAGCCAAGTGATCGAAACCAATTACAGGGTGTCCCAAACCCGACATTATGCCTTCAAAAAAGTTAGCAGGAAGTCTCCCATCGAGGGGATGATGTGCCGAGGCGGGGGTTGCCAAAATCAATAAGCCCAAAATAGCGATCGCTTTGGCAAACCAATTAGAATTTAATTGCAACCATAACCGTTGCCAATAGTTTTTTCTAGTCAACATCTATAATTTTCTTGGATATTTTTAATACTGAAACTGAATTAGACTCGAATCAATCAACAATTAACTATTAACCATCGACAATAGCCAAGGTTCTCAAACGTACCTCATTGATATGAGAAACGCTATAGTTACCATTTCTTGTAGGGTAAAAATTTACCGCACATAATTATCTGCACGCGATCGCCTTTGGGATCTTCTACTTTTTCTACTTCAATAGAAAAGTCAATTGCACTCATGATACCGTCGCCAAATTTTTCATGAACTACAGCTTTAACGGGCATACCGTAAACCTGCATGATTTCATAGAAACGATAGATCATCGGATCGGTAGGAATTAGAGGATCGAGCGAACCTTTTAGGGGGGGAATAGTTAATTCTTCCGCCATCGATTCGGGTAAACCTAAAGTAGTAACAATTTTGCTAGCTTCGTCCATGTCGGCACTAGCCTGACGGTAGATTACTGAGGCAATCCAGGTTTCGTCTCTTCCTACTGCTTTTTCTAAATCTTCAAAGGTGATGCCTTGTTCTTTTTTGGCTGCTAATAGTTTTTCGGTGATTTCGGGAAATACTTTCATGATTTGATTCCTAATTAATTATTTGCGACGTTGTTGGTATACAGACGCGATATATCGCGTCTCTACTTGATTCGGGATGCTTCTACCGCCCTAGTTTCCCGATATAAATGATCTTCCATTTGTTGTTTCAACTTCAGGTAATCGGGGTGGTTTTCGACGGTAGTGCGATCGCGGGGACGGGGGAAGGGGATTTCTAAAACTTTGGCAATCGTTGCAGCAGGACCTTTGGTCATCATCACAATGCGATCGGATAATAGTAAGGCTTCGTCGATGCTGTGGGTGATCATAATCGCGGTTTTGCGCTGTTGTTCCCAAATACGCTCGATTTCGTCTTGAAGAAAACCACGGGTTAGGGCATCTAAAGCCCCAAATGGTTCATCCATTAGCAAAATCTGGGGATTTATCGCTAAAGCCCTGGCAATACCGACTCTTTGACGCATTCCTCCCGATAATTCGTGGGGATGCTTATTTTCTGCCCCTGTTAATCCTACTAGCTGAATATTTTCTTTGATAATTCTGCGCTGCTGTTTGACGGGCATCTTCGGATAAACAGTTTTTACCGCAAAACCAATATTATCTTTGACCGTCATCCAAGGCATTAGGGCATAGTTTTGAAACACCATCCCGCGATCGGGTCCTGGTTTGTCTACTAGTTGTCCGTCAATAGTTACAGTACCAGTAGTGGCGGTACTCAAGCCCGCAATAATATCTAGCATCGTCGATTTACCACAGCCAGAAGGACCGATAATCGTAACAAAAGTATTGTGTTCGATATCGAGATCGATCTCCTCGATCGCCGTAAAGTCGGCTTTGGTTTTTCCCGTCAACTTATCCAACAGGTTATTATTTCCAGGAAAAACTTTAGAAATATTACGCAGGGAAATTTGATAGTTGGTAGCAGTATTGTTCAAATCGATTGAATCGGAGTCGAGGGTGTCGAGGGTCATTTTTTACCAAAGGATACTAATTTTTCTAAATAGGCAAAGATTTGGTCGAGAATAATACCGACAATACCAATAATAAAAATCGTTACTAAAATGTTGGGAATATAGAGGTTGTTCCACTCATTCCAGATAAAGTAACCCAAACCAGTACCCAAAAGCATTTCGGCTGCCACGATTACCAGCCAAGCAATGCCCATAGAGATCCGTAACCCAGAGATAATGTTGGGCAAAGCAGCAGGAATAATCACCTTAAAAATCGTTCGCCATCTGGATGCGCCGAGAGTACGGGAAACATCAAGATAACTAGAGTCTACGTTTGCCACGCCAAAGGCAGTGTTGTTTAATGTGGGCCAAATACTGGCGATCGCGATAATAAACACCCCCGTCAATTCGGAGTCGCGGAATAAATATAGTCCGATGGGCAGCCAGGCTAGAGGGGATACGGGCTTGAGTAATTGAAAATAGGGATTGAAGGCTTTGAAAGCAACTGGAGAAATGCCTACCAAAATTCCCAAAGGTACGGCAATTACTGAGGCTATGGTATAGCCGATCGCTACCCGTCTCAAGCTGATCAAGAGATTCCAACCAATCCCCAGATCGTTAGGACCATTATTATAAAAAGGATGAGTCACCCAATACCACAACTCTTGAATGGTTAATGAAGCAGTGGGCATTCCTTTGGCAAACCACTTCAGCTTTGCCCCCATCTCCCAAAACAGCAGAAATATTCCCAAAGATAGGAGAAATAGCAGCAATGCCTTGACATTCTCGTTATCTAGAAATTGGTTGTCTTTTTTAATTACGTTTTTTTGAACTGCTGTCATAATCTGATAATTATTAATTACGAACTAATTGGTGGGCATTATTTAGTGAATTGTTTTTCGTTGCCATTGATCGCCATGCCCACCCTACGTTTAAATCTGGTGGGCATTATTTAATTAATCGATTTTTATAGCAATTAATTACAATGCCCACCCTACCTCTGTAGACGCGAAATTTCGCGTCTCTACGGATTTATACGCCGTATTTTTTAATTTGTTCGTCAACGTATGCCTGGGGATTGGCAGGATTGAAGGTATCGAATTCCAGGGTTTCGGTACGATAAATTTCTTCTGGTGGATTTAAACCTACTTCAACCGCTAATTCTCTTGCCAAATCGGTTAAGAATATTTCCTGTCCTACCTCTTCATATTTATCCTCGGCGATCGCCGTTTTGACTTTGCCATCTCCCTGTAAATCCCAACGCACCAATTGAGAAGAAATCCAGTTAGCAAAACTCTGCCAGGGATAGGGATCGAAATCGATGCGATCGGGCACATTTCTACTGTTGCCTAAACCATCTTCAAAATTGCCCGTTAATACTGCTTCTACCACTTCTACAGGCTGATTGAGAAACGCCCGTTCGGAGATCGCCTTAGCAATTTCAGGACGATTGGCAGGATTTTGGGCATAGCCAGCAGCCTCAATGATTGCCTTGTTCAACGCCCTAAAGGTGGCGGGATGTTCGGCGATCCAGTTATCGCTAGCAGCAAAGGCACAGCAGGGATGTCCTGGCCAAAGTTCTTTGGTTAGTTTGTGAATAAAACCAGCTTCTTCGTATACTGCCCTCTGATTGAACGGATCGGGCATCAAGTATGCGTCGATGTCTCCCGCTACTAACTGGGCGATACTGTCTGGTGGTGGTACGGGACGAATTTTGACATCGCGATCGGGGTCGATCCCGCCCGTGGCTAGGTAGTAACGCAGCAAAAGATTGTGCATCGAATAGGGAAACGGTACGCCAATCGTAAAGCCTTTAAAGTCTGCTGGACCGTTTATTTTACCCTGGTACTTATTGGCAACGGTAATTGCCTGACCGTTGATGTTTTCAATGCTGGCTAGCTTCACTCCAAATGAAGCCGAACCCAGTCCTAACGTCATGGCGATGGGCATGGGCGCAAGCATATGATAGGCATCTAGTTCACCTGCGATCGCCGAGTCTCGAACTGCACCCCAGCTAGGCATCTTAACCACTTCGGCATTAAAGCCATACTTGGAATAAAACCCCAAGGGTTCGGACATAATAATTGGTGTAGCGCAGGTGATGGGAATAAAGCCAATTCTGAGATTTGTTTTCTCTAGGTTTTCTGCCCCAGGAGGAGTATCGGCATTATCCGCTGCTGGTTCTTGTGACTGTTGATTGGGAACGCAGTTGGTTAGAGTTACTAAAGCTGCACCCACCGCTAGATTTTTCAAGAAGCGACGACGACTAAACTGGTTATAGTGAACCACATCGCCAAAAAACTCTCCAGCCTTCGGACCAAAAGCAGCAGCAAAAGCATTTTCGATACCGCCTGCCTGTTTGCATAGTTCTAAGACCAATCTTTCTCGTTTGGGGTCACCTTTCCCCGCCACCTTAAGCAGTAGGCTTTTTCTCAGATCGGCAGCGTTTACCGCATCCGCCATCTTAAAGGTATCAGGCTTGTAGATTCCCATTTTGATCAGATCGTCGATCATTTCTACTGGATCTTTTGGCATATCTTCCGCCATGAATTTCCAGTGATCGTTAGTCAGATGAACCCCTCCACAGAGGGCGCAGATTAATTCTAATTCGCTCAGATTTCCTCTTTGGGAGTCGAGATTACCCCATTTATCTGTAGCGTTTGTAGTTGAGGAAATTACCATGATTATCTAAATATTTTGTTTCAATTTAATTGAAGTGGCGATTAATTTTTCTGTATTTAATGATACGTAATTGATAATTTAGATACTCAATTTAATAAATTTTTGTAAGGAAATATAATTACTGATTGAATTGCTCTAATTTGCGGTTTTGAAAAGAAAGACCAGAGATTTTTTGTTTTCATTGCTGAGAGTGCCAAACTTTTGCTTATCTTATCAGTCAGCGTTTCTGATTGACATTGGATTAATTTTAGTAAATATAGGATTTTTTATCGATCTTGTCTAACTATAATTTGGTCGAAAATCCCAAGTTTTTACTAATAGCTAGATGGTCAAACTAAAAGTTTTTCCAGATCAAAAAGGGTGGTAAGTCTTGTTTATAAACGAAACTGAAGTTGAACTTTAGTGCCTCGATCGACTTGGCTACTAATATCTATTTCACCGTTTAAAAGAGTCACAAATCTTTTAACAATATTTAAACCCAAGCCAGTACCAGGAATATTACTCACGTTTTTACCCCGATGAAATGGTTCAAATATTTGTCCTAAGTCGCGAATGGGAATACCAATTCCCCGATCTTCGACTGTTAGGTTTAGGCGATCGCCAGTTGCCGACAGGGTAAATTGGATCGATTGCTGAGAATACTTAACTGCGTTGGCAAGAACATTGCTCAGAATTGACCTTAGCAGTCTATAATCGATCTCGATCTTTAGTCGCTCGCGATCGCTCTTGAATTCAATCTGGCGATCGGGATGGGTTTGTCGAAATTCAGCTACCAATTCTTGACAAAATTCAACTAGATCTAGCTGTTTAGGTTCGAGGTGGATTTTCTCCGTGTCTATTTTACCGATAACCAATAACTCATCAGTCATTTGCGTCATTCTCTCGATATTCATCTCAATATCTGATAAATACTCTATTTTTTGCCTTGGAGAAAGTTGGCATTCGTAGCGTTTTAAAGAAGATACCGAAAAAGAAATATTGTTCAGAGGGTTACGGAATTCGTGACACACCATCAAAACAAAGCGAGAACGAGCTTCATTTAACTGTTTTAATTGCTGATTTGCTTGACTCAATTCAGAGGTTCGATCCTGAACTCTCTGTTCTAATTCTTCATTTGCCCGTAGCAGAATAGATTCGCCAAGTTTGCGTTGAGTAATATCGCGAAACGTAACTACCGCCCCAACTAACTTACCTTTTTCATCGTGCATGGGAGTGCTGATATATTCTACGGGAAACCCCGTACCATCTTTACGCCAAAACACCTCGTTTTCTACTCGATATCTAACTCCATTTTTAAAAGCAGCATAAATCGGACACTCCTCACTCGGATAAACACTGCCATCAGCTTTAGAATGATGTAGAACAGCGTGCATTGACTTACCAATCAAATCTTCCATTTCCCAACCGATTATTGCTGCGGCGGCGGGATTTACGAAGGTAACATTGCCCTGTAAATCTAAACCATAAATTCCTTCTCCTACGGAATTAAGAATCAGTTGATGTTGGCGACGCAGGTTGGCTAATTCAATATCAGTTCGATCTGGCTTGGGTTTCATGTTGAAAAATTGCTGGTTAAAAAATCACTGCTTGTTGCTCGCTTAGGTTCAGAAGTAATTGTATCTTTTGCTACTACTTCCATTACCGTTCGAGTATTTATTAGAAATGATAAGGCTGAATTGAATTTAGAAAACGTAACTAAATATGAAGACAATTTTAGTTATAGAAGATGAAGCACAGACACGAAAAGTTTTACTCAATTCTTTAAAATTTGAAGGTTTTAAAGCGATTGAAGCGGACAATGGAAAAACGGGGTTAGAATTAGCCCAAAAATACCACCCCGATCTGATTGTTTGTGACATTATGATGCCAGAAGTTGATGGCTATGAAGTGCTTTCAAGCTTGCGTCAGCAGCTATCTACTATTGCTATTCCCATTATCTTTTTAACAGCAAAAGTCGATCTGTTCGATATAAGATTTGGCATGAATTTAGGCGCAGAAGATTATTTAACTAAACCCTGTACTGTAGATCGTTTGCTGAATGCAATTGCAACCAGATTAAAAAGAAAAGAAGAATTACAAAAAAGTTACGCCCATCATCATTCTGATTTTAATTCCCAATCGTTTTTCGACAAGGTTAATGTACCTAGATGTAGTAGAATAGCCAAAGTTTTTGAGTTCATCGAAGCAAACTATCATCAACCACTCGAACTAAAAGAAGTTGCTGCTGCCCTCGGCTATTCTCCTGCTTATTTAACTTGTTTAGTCCGTCAAAAAACTGGGCGCACCGTAAAACAATGGATCATTGAGTGTCGGATGGATACGGCACGACAACTATTATTAAATACCGAACAATCGGTAACTCAAATTGCCAAAAAAACTGGCTATATAGATACAGGCTATTTCATCCGTCAATTTAAACGCTTACATGGAACGTCTCCCCAGTTGTGGCGCAATAGTCCTAAAGAAAAAATTGCTTGAAATTACAAGACTATTATTCGGGATTAGTCAATAGTTTTATCAATATTAACAACTTCAGAGAAAACTATTGCTCCGTTTACAGTCTTTTACACGGCTAATCAATACATTGAGTAAAATTCAATTTGTAGAAAAACCAACTAATCTATCTGCGTTTATCTGTGTTCATCTGTGGACGTTATATTAATTATCATTAGGATGAAGCCATGGGGTTATAAATAACTGACCTTACGCAACATAACGGAAAATAGGTGGTTTCGATGAGCTATGTAAACAGACTAATTGATCCTTTAACCTTTAACCTTTCCCCAGTCATCATAGATCGATGAGTGCGTAACATCAGTAAATAAGATTAAAACAGCTAATCAGGCAGTCAATAATTCTCTTACTGCTTTTCTAATAAACATCTCGTCTTCAGGGTTTTGATAGGGATTTCCCGCCCGATGTCCCCAAATGGAAGGAATGGGGAGATATTCGGCATAAGGAATCAAATCTGCTTCAGCCTGACAGTCTTCTGGAGTAAAGTATAAATCTGTCTTAGACGGCATGACTAAAGTTTTGGCGGTAATTGACTTGAGTGCCTGAGTATAATCTCCTTGGTAAGTAGGATTATCACTCACGTCGCAATGTAACCATGTATCGATCGCTGCTAACAAGTTATGCGGATCGCGCTTGCGATAATTGGCTTCCCAACCCCGCAGTAAATAATCTTCTAACGACTCGTAGCCAAGCTGATAATAGATTCCCTGGCGATAGTAGGCTTGAGATGCTGCCCAACTTGCATAGATTCTGGCAAAAGCTGTAAAACCGCGATCGGGTATAACATCAAATCTCTGACCATTCCAGGCTGGATCGGCGGTAAGAGCGGTTCGCAAACTTTGTAAGAAAATCTTATTGTGGTCGGTAGTTTTGGCAGTACCACACAAAGCAACAATCCGTTCGACACGATCGGGATATAACGCCCCCCAATGGTAAGCCTGTTGCGCCCCCATCGACCAACCATAGACTAAAGCCAGCTTTTCTATCCTGAATACTTCTGCTAGCAGTTGTTTTTGGGCGCGAACATTGTCTAGGTGAGTAAAGTAAAACCCAGATTCCGCTAATTTACAGGCTTGGTTATTACTCGGGGAACTAGACAAGCCATTACCCAGCATATTGGGAATAATAACAAAATACTGACTCGGATCGAGAATACTCTCAGGATTAATTAACCATTCTACATCTGGATGTTGCGCCCCGTAGGAAGTGGGATACAAGATAACGTTAGAGCGATCGCTTTTTAACTCTCCATAGGTTTTATATACTATCTTTACTTCGGGTAATATCGCTCCGCACTGTAAGGCAAAGTCTTGAATAATAAATTGCTGGGCTGCTTCGTTCATGTTGCGGGAATTGAATAAAAAACGAGAACTTTAATTTCAATCGGAGAGTAGAAAATGTTATTTATGGTGGTCGAACATTTTAAACCAGGTAAAACAAAAGATATTTATCAGCGTTTTTCTCAGCAAGGGCGGATGATGCCCGAAGGTTTGAAATATTTGGATAGCTGGGTTTCGGCTAACTTGGATCGCTGTTTTCAACTGATGGAATGTGACGATCCTCGTTTATTTCAGGAATGGATTTTACGCTGGGAAGATTTGGCTGAATTTGAAATAATTCTTCTCGTGTCGTCTAAAGAGACTGGGGAAATGGTTACTAGATTGCTTTGAGATTGGCGTAGATTGAGATATTACCTTTGTACGATAATTTACTTATAACTTCCGTAGGTTTTATCTGCTATTTTTGCTTTGGGCAATATACTCCACATTTGCAGGGACAATTGGAGATCGCGTATTAGTCGGGCATTGTTGTTCGTAAATTGTGGGCGAACGGCTATTCCCCCCTACAGGATATTTTTGACGATGTTTTTACTAACGTTGACGTAACCGCGATCGATAACCGCCAAGTGTGTGTTTAATTGCTGATGGGCTTGGGGCAAGGTGTGAAAGGGAATTGAGGGATAAAGATGGTGTTCGGCGTGAAACGGCATATTCCACATGAGAAACTTGATGGGAAACCAGGTTAGGGTAGTGCGAGTATTAGTTAAAAAGTTGTTGTCGTTACTACAGCCCGTATGTTCGGCAAGCAGAATCAAGCGTAAAATTGGTTGTCCCACCGCCAACGGCAGTAACCAGTAGGTGATAAACCAGAGTTGACCGACGGCGAGGGAAAGGGCGATCGCTCCTCCGTATACTGCAAGCTGTAAACGAATTGATTTAATTACTTCCCCCCTGGCAGCTGCGTCGATATAAGGGCGATTTCCTAGCTTTCCTGTTGCTAACTGATAATAAGTTTTAACTTTACCAATCCACCAGTTAAAGCCACTTATCTCTATTAGATACTCTCTAAGATTATTCGGTTTGGGATCTTCTAATTCGGGATCTTTGCCTGCAATTTGCGTATAGCGGTGATGCCATTTGTGATAGCGACGATAGAAAGTACTGTTATAGCCAGATAATATTCCAGCCCACCAAGCTACCAGATCGTTAAGACGATTGTTGGCAAATGCGGTGCGGTGGCAACATTCGTGTAGGGTGGCAAACATCGCAGCCAAACTAAACCCGTAGATAATCAAAGCTGGTATTTTGATAAACCAGTTTGTCCCCATCGTCCACAAATAACCGCCCACTCCTATTACACAGATGTGTCCTATTAGTTGAATTAATCCTCGCCAATTAGAACGAGTGTTCAAAGCTTTCAATTCCTGCGCCTTAAGAATTTGTCTCGACTTGTTAACTGGCGATTTGGACTGAGTTTCGATCTTACTAACCATAATTTAACTGCTCTGTTACCACTTGTCATAACAAGTTGATTATAGCCCGATCGCAGCAAGTTGTTATAGTAAATTAGTAACTAATATGACCGATTGAATAAATTTGGCTAGCAAGCACAAGCAAATACCGCTTCACGTAGATATTTCCGAACAAATACACCAGCGAATTATTAACGGTGATTACTTACCAGGGGCGAAATTGCCCAGCGAGAGAGAGTTAATCGCCGAGTTTCAGGTAAGCCGAATTACGATTAGAAAAGCGATCGCCAATTTAGTCAAACAAGGTTTAGTCGTTACCCACCAAGGAAAAGGGGCGTTTGTTGCCGAGAAAGGAAAAGTAACCTATACCCTATCTAACCCGCTAACCTTTCTCGAAGAAGACTTAGCCCGACAGGGGATTAAGCTATCAATTCAAAATCTCACTTTTGAACCCGTTACCGTATCCGAAGAAGTCCAAAACATCCTGCAACTACCCCCCGACAACCCCACTGCTTATCTACAAAAGAAACTTTTACTGACGGATAACGTACCTGGATGTGTCGATATCACCTACATTCTGCCCGACATTGCCGAAAAGTTTGCAGCAGAGTTACAGCAAAACATGACTTTTCCTGTCTTAGAACGAAACGACATAGCAATAGAACGAGTAGCAGCGGTGATTGAATGCACCAATGCCAGCCTAGAGCTGAGCGAATATTTAGACGTGCCTCTGGGTCATCCTCTGCTAGTTTATCGCCACACGGCTTATATTAATCAAAATCGTCCCGTGGTTTTTGGTGAGTCAATTTCTCGTGGCGATCGCTTTTGTTATTCAGTCAATCAGCGTAGTGGCGCGTCAAGGTTAATTTGATGGATTAGATTTGTCCGCAGATAAACACAGATGAACGCAGATGATTTGCTTGCTTACCAACAAGTGATTGGGTTTTTGAGATATAGCAGATAGTCCTGGTTTTTTCCGCTCGTTTATTACACTATTTTAGCTGTGTCAGTCCAGTAGGATTTAGTAATTGCTGTAGTTAAAGCATTATTTTAATAATAGATTCAAGGGAAGTCTAAAAAACATCATTGCCGATTCTTCTACTCGTTCACCTCATCCAAGTTAGTCATCAAAGCTTCTTTATCGGGTTGCTGAGAACTGAGATAATTTACTTCTTCTTCCAGGCGATCGCAACAGTACCGAACTAAAGCCAGACCTTTTTCTTGGGAGATCGTGCCTGTAGTGGTAGGAAACTTTTTCAGCAATTGGGTTTCGGTAGTGGTGTATTGTCCTAATTTGGTTTTAAATTCGGTTAAATATTTGTTGGTTTGGCAATTTTGGCAGCTAAATTCTAAAATTGAATCGAGATAGTCTTTGACTGCTGCATTTTGTATGCCTTCTGTAACCGCAGCGTATAGCAGCTCGTTATTTAAATAGTCGAATTCGGGTACGCTTAACTCTTGCCCTTGTAGTTCAAACGTTTTTGCCCCCGTTTTCGGTCTAACGGTGATATTTTCGCGCCGTACTCGATTGGCAGCTTCAGAAACCAATGCCACAAGTGCCAAAGTAATCTGCGGATAGTTACTGTCTGCCCCCCTCAGTTCTACCGTACCGATAGAATTCAGTCGAATTGGATTCCATCCCGCAGTCAACAATTCACCCCCAGAATCCAAAAACATTTGTCTGGCTACCCCCGCCAGTTCCATTGCTTGCAGCCAGCTATGATAGCGATGAAATAGCTGTCGGATTAAGTCTTCTACAGTTTCAGCATAGGGCATCAAACCGCCTACAGATTGAAGTTCGGTATAAACCCCCTGCCAACTAAATTCCTTGCTTCCTCGATAGTGAATTGTCCGCATCGCTTTTCCTGCAACTGTTCCATCGTAAAAAGGACAGGCGCGAGATAGGGCAATTATCGCAGCATCAAATGCCGTAGCTAAATTATATATATTTAACACCCTGTTTCTCGCTTCAGGAGAAGAATCATAGGCAATACCGATCTGGCGATCAACTACGTTGTCAGGTAAATCCAGGTGAATATGCGTCCCCGTACATTTGGCTGCATTGTCGAATCTGCCCTCCCCCACAGTGCGTACTTGCAGGTGATAATTAGGCTTATTCCGCATGACGGGAGTAGCGTATAACGGATAAGTAGATAGAGGATAAACCCGTAGTTCTAACTGGCGAGCAACTTTTAATAATATTTTTAAGAGGTCGAGATATTCTGTGGTTAGTTCGGCAAAACTATTAACGGGAACGGTATTAATCTCAACAATGCTTTTAACAAATTCGGGGGCAAAACAGTTAGTGGGGCGATCGCTCGCTTGGGCGATGTTCCAACAATTTTCTAAAAATTCGTCGGCACGATGAGATAAAAACCCTTCAGTGTCTACAATAAAAAATTCTTGTTCCAGTCCCAGACGAGAGTTGTTGTCCTTCATATAGCGTTACGTATTAGCGTTAGAACATTCTTAAAAATTACTACTCACTACCCCCTACTCACTACTCATAGCGAAGTCCTAAAGGATACACTTCGCTATGTATCCCTTTAGGGACTACTTCCTACTCACTACTTCTGAGCAGATAACTAATCTGTCCTAACGTAACTTTGTACGGATATAAAACCAGCATAATTATTTAGCTTACTTGAATTTGTAACAAATACTGCACTTTGTCGCAAAAAAATAGGACATGACAATTGCCATGTCCCTAGTCTGATTTAATTTAAACTACTGAGGTTATGTAGATTAGTCTGTATTACCTGTCTGTAAAGATTTCTCGTCCACTCTCGTCCATTCTGTATGAACAAATTCACCTCTAGGGCGATCGACTCTTTCATAGGTATGTGCGCCAAAGTAATCTCTTTGTGCTTGAGTTAGGTTTTGAGGCAAACTAGCACGACGATAGCTATCAAAATAGTCTAAGGAAGAGCTAAACGCAGGAACTGCAATACCCAGCTGGTTCGCGGTTGCCAAGACTTCGCGCCAGGCAGATTGGCGATCGAGAATTGACTGCTTAAATTCGGGGGCTAATAGTAGATTGGCAAGATTAGGGTTGTCATTGAAGGCTTGTTTGATCTTGTCTAAGAAACCAGCCCGAATAATACAGCCTCCCTTCCAGATTCGCGCTATTTCTGCTAAATCGAGATTAAAGTTAAATTCCGCCGATGCTTTACTCAACAGAGCCATTCCTTGAGCATAAGAACACATTTTAGAGCAGTATAGAGCATCTCTAACCTTATTGATAAATTCCTGCTTGTCTCCCTCATATTTGCTTACTGAAGCCTCAATTTCTTTAGAAGCTGCCACCCGTTCCTCTTTATAGGATGACATTACACGAGCGTTAACCGCAGCATACATGGTAGGAATTGGTACACCCAACTCTAGAGAACTTACTACAGTCCAGCGTCCCGTTCCTTTTTGCCCCGCTGCATCCAAAATAAAATCTACCAAAGGTTTTTTGGTTTCAGGATCGAGATTAGTAAAAATATCGGCAGTGATTTCAATTAAGAAAGAATTTAGCTCTTCAGTCTTATTCCACTCGGTAAACACTTTTTCTAGCTCGTCGGCAGACAAACCTAAAGTGTTTTTCATCAGATCGTAGGCTTCAGCAATTAACTGCATATCACCATACTCGATGCCATTATGTACCATTTTGACATAGTGACCCGCACCACCAGGACCAATATAGGTAACACAAGGACCATCATCTACCTGGGCAGCAATTTTAGTTAAGATTGGTTCCAAGTCACGATAACCAGATTCTGTCCCTCCAGGCATCAAACTTGGTCCATTGAGTGCGCCTTCTTCTCCGCCACTGACACCCATTCCGACAAAACCTAATCCCGAAGACTCTAAATCTTTGGTGCGTCTTTCAGTATCTTCATAGAGAGAGTTTCCACCATCAATAATGGTATCTCCTTCGTCCAACAGAGGTTTTAATTGCCCAATAACTGCGTCTACGGGTTTCCCTGCTTTAACCATTACCAGAATGTTGCGAGGACGTTCTAAGGTTTGAACAAACTCTTCTAGAGAATAAGCAGCTTTAATATCTTTGTCCTGCGCCCGCGTTTCCATAAATTTTTCAGTTTTGGCAGCGGTACGGTTATATACGGCAATCGGAAAGCCACGACTTTCTACGTTGAGGGCGAGATTTTCCCCCATGACGGCTAAACCAATTACACCAAAAGTTCTTTTTGCCATAGTATTCAACTTGCCCCAAAGATTTACTTATTTCACTAAAAGAAGGCTAGCGCAGTTTCTCTATTTACGATTCGTTCCTTAATTAACTCTTTGATTTTTTATCGAGTCAATAGTCCGAGCGAGGAATATTTTGACGGCGATGTGTCTCATGCTAAATCGGCGTTGGTATAGGTTATCTATTAGTGGTTAGTAGTTAGTCATTCTACTAACTACTAACGTCGCTACGCTCCTTACTAATTCCGAACTCACTTGCCATAAATTTTCATCGGCTCTTTGATAAAGCGAATATAAAAATTCTTAAAGGTCGATCGCAAGACACGGGGAAGTCCAAAGTCAATTGGCATTAGGGCATCGGGTAACTTCCAGTCTGATACCTGCAAATCGGCTGGTCTACAGTAGGGAAACTCAATTTCTGAAAGTTCGGTACACAATCCTTGTTTAAACTGAGCAACCAAAGTAGGAACAGTCTGAGGATCGACATTGAGAAGATCGATCACCGCGCGATCTAGGGCAAAAACATCGCAAGATGCGCCTAAAACTCCCAAATCTCTGGGTTCGCCACCGCTAGGACCATTCCCTTGATGACCGATAATACCGTCGATAATAGTCAAATCGGGAGCGATCGCCTTAGCTGTTTCGACAATCATCTCGCCAAAGCGATCGGCATCTTTCCCTGCTTCCATGTGCCACCATGCCTTCATTTTGCCAGGGACACAGCCAAACAGGTTTTTAACCCCCAAAGTCATGGTCAACTGCATATGGGACTTTACCTTGGGTAAATTAATTACGACATCGGCATCCATGGCTTCTTTTGATAGTCTCAGATGCTGGAAGTTCTCGTTTTGTGTTTGATAACGCTGACCTTTGAATTCAACGATGGGCAAATCCAATTCTTCGCATAAGGGTAAATAGCCATTAGCCTTTGCCACTCCCCTCGCGCTACCAAAGGCGGGGCTGTCTCCTAAAAAGGGTTGACCTCCTGCTTCTTTTACTAACTGAGCAACACAGTATATTATTTCTGGACGAGTGATACATTCTTTGGTGGGACGACTCCCAGTCAGCAAATTGGGTTTGAGCAATACGCGATCGCCTGGTTTGACGAGTGATTGAATTCCCCCCAAGGGTTCGATTAAATATTCGATGCGCGATCGCAATTCTTTTAGTTCGTAAGTCTCGGCTCGGATTAGGCTAACTGTATACATTTTTTTGGTTGATCCCATCATATCTGTCTCCAAAGTACCAAAAAAAATTAAATATAAATGCTTGAGCTGGCAAAAATCGCTATCAACAGAACTTATATTTAACCAGGAGACAAATGCGATCGCTCTACTTTCCCAAATTAGAAATAATCGCTTATTTATTATCCTAATCAGAGCAACGCTTGTTTTTAAATTTTTCGTGCGTAGATATAATCAAAATCAACAAAGTATCAAATCCCCAAACCCACCCTCACTAAGACAACAGATCGATACATGGTAGTAACATTAACAATGCACATTACTTTTGTTACATTGCTGGACTTGAATTGTACATAGGGACTTGAACCCATCAGGTATTGCCCGTTACCTACGCCAAAGAAATAGGTATCAAAAACCTATCTTTTTCAACTTTCCCAGTTGACGGGTTGCATCCGCCTCTTATGTATTAGTTACCAACTTTGCTTATTCTACTAACTCGGTGTTCCAATTTGCTTGCTGAATTTTAGTGTCTAATTGTCGATAATCTCTAGCCAGGCGATCGCTTTGTGTTTGTAGTTCGGCAATGTTAACAGTACTTAAATATTTTATTTCCGAACGACCATACCTATCTTGCCTGCTTGCTGCGGTTTGAATTACAGAGTCATAATAAGAGAAGACGCGATCGCTATCGAAATCTAGATTATCGAAACTAGGATTGAGAGACACTAGAACGTTTGGCGGTAAGTCGGGAACGGGTTCGGTTTCTCCTTGAGTGTCTCCTGGGGCTGATTCAGTATCGACATCAATGTGTAACGATGTTTCTGGCGAAAACTCTGGTTCGCTAAGGTTAATCGCAGCCACCAAGTCCCAAACTGGATTGGGGTCATTATCGCTTTGAATTACCTCCAGGGCATAGTCTAAGAATTCCGCAGCAATGACGCTTTCGGGCGTACCCGTATCTAACCAAGCTTGGTAATCCTCGCGATCGAATTCAATTTCATTAGTAGCATCCAGGGGGGTAAGCTGAATTTTCAATCCCTCTTCTCCTGCATCAAATACTTCTTGTGCTGCTACGGGGTCGATCCAAATATTAAACTCAGCAGCAGTATTGGTAGAAAAAGGAGGATCGGGAAGTACGGGCAAGTTGCCTTCGGTGAATACTGCCCCACCCATGATCTGCACTACTTCTATATTGTCAATAATGCTGGGGTCACGGCGTAAGGCTTCGGCGATATTGGTCAAAGGTCCTGTGGCTAGGATAGCTACTGGTTCGGGGGAGTCTTTAACCGTTTCGATAATTAGATCTACTGCATTTTCCGTTTCAACGTCTGGAACTTCTTCTGGTAAAGATATATATGGCGACCAAAACGTATCGGAAGCATCGCGAATAAAGTCGGGAAATTCGTTGTCTCCTGCCAAAGGAGTCGATCGCCCTACGCCAACGGGAATATCCAAATCATCTAGGCGGTCAAGCATTCGTAGCAAGTTGTCATCAAAGATTTCGGGGCGGGCAATACCGTTGGATATGGTAATGGCTTCAACGTCAAACTTGGAATTTGCCAGCATATACGCTATTGCCGTCATTCCGTCTTGGCTACCGTCGTCATCGATAATCAGAGGAGTGGAGTTGGTGGTGGTCATAATAAGTAGGGAGTAGTAAGTAGTAAGTAGTAAGTAGGGAGTAGGGAGTAGGGAGTATGAAGCCAGTAGAGGACGTTCCATGGAACGTCTGTACAGGAGTAAGTTTAAAAACTAAACTGCATTCGGAGATTACCCACGTAAATGTTGGGGTTTTCTTCAAAGTTGTTGGGATTGCTAATTAGATAAAAAGCAGGAACGAGGGCAATATTGTCATTGACGGGATAGTAGTAACTTGCTTCAAACTCATACTGTGTACCGCCATCTCCCACCCCTGCTACTAAAAATTCTTCACCACTGATAACGTCAAAGGGAACTAGAAAAGAAAAGACTCCCAACGCCCCTTCTTTACCGACATCAGGGAAAGCTAAACCAGCCTGGATCGACTGAACATTTACCGTGTCATCTATTGGCTGTAGGGTGATACTGGCATAGGTGTAGCGAGCAAAAATACCAAACTTATCAGCGATCGCCCAATCGAAATTAAATCCTAGAGTATGAGAGAAAGAATCATTCAAACCTCCATCGGTAGGATCTATATCTAGCCCTCTACCTGGTCCCGCGTCTGCCAGTCCGTTTTGTAGTGGTTCTCCAGTAACCCCGCCGATTATACCGTCTACTACACCTACATCGGAACTGAGATGAGTATAGTTGTACATCAGTCTGGCATTGACCGTATCAGTCGGGGAGTAAGTAAGTTCTGCGGTACTGGTATTGGTTCCACCGAACAATCCTTCTTCGGGGTCGCTAGCAGTATTAAAAGGTGGACTGGGCAAGAATTCAGTCGATTCACCCAAATAACCGACGTTCAACTTAAATTTGTCGCTAATATCCCAGGAAATCACGGCACCAGAACCGCGATCGATCGCATTTGACAAGCTGCTGCCAATCGAATTAAAACTACTCGCCCCAGTTAGAAAGAAAGTATAGGCGTTTTGGTCGAAATAGCGATACCAGTTAATCTGAGGTCCGACCACAAATCGGAAGTTGTCGCCTACGGGAAAGTTATAAGCAAACTCATGAACTACAACTTCACTGTTGCCTTGTCCCTGTACCCCTGCGGTTTGATCGGTAAAAGGTATGCCAAAAGTATTGTAAGTACCAGCAGAAGCAAAAACGTTAGCAGGTGAGTCGCCGTTCCCTACCGCGAGCCTGGTAGTTAAGATATCTTGACCTGTAAAAGAAGTTTCAAAAGTCAGCCAAACTAGATCGCTGAAGGTAATTTCAGGATCGTCAGTTACCTCTAGTACTGTTGGTTCGCCCGTCACAGGATCTCTTCCAGGTGGTCTAATGACCGAAGGGACATCAAGATTACTAGTTTCTACCAGAACATCGCCATCAGCAGCAGCACCTGTTAAGTTAAACCAGACCAAACCATTAAGCTTGGTGGTAGTGGAAAATTGGTTGTCTTCCAAGATAGCCACTCGCTCTTCTAAGCTATCTGTCCTACCTTCAATAGCTGCCAGTTCTGCTGCGAACTCTTCATTCAGTCGGCGTATTGTATTTAGATCTTTGCCTGGAACCGTTTCTGAAGCAGCAATTAATCGCTCTATCTGATTGAGACAAGAATTTAAACCCGCAGCAAATTCATAGCGAGTCAAAGCTTGACTACCCCGATAGGTTTGATCAGGGTAACCCGCGATACAGCCATAGCGTTCTACTAAAGAGCGTAAAGCTTCGTAAGCCCAGTCTGTAGGAGCGACATCTCTCAATTGTTTGACGTTGGTTATCTGTTCCATCGCGTCAGGGGTTTCTGGTCTGGAAGAGAAATCGTTGCTAACTTCTGCGGTACCGTTTTTAATCTGATTGACTTCGGTGATTTGATTTAATTCATTAGATGCTGGCGAGGCTATTTGGCTCTTACTTTGTTCTTCATCAATTTCTGACGCTATTACTGATGTTCCCCACAGCAAACAAATCAAATTACTAGTAAATATTAAACTAAGATTTCCATATGTTTTTGTTGTTTTTTTACTATTAAAGCAAAACAATTCAACCGCTTTATTCAACCGCATTTTTACCGCACACCACTAAATATTAGAACGGAATTTAACATTATTATTTAAGAAAAAATGTATTTTAATTTACCGTTTTTTATTTAGAGATTTGATAACAAAATTAATTATTTTGACGATAAATAAGCTTTTCTGGTGAACAATCAAAACAATTTTGTCAGCTTATTATGACCAAATATGTCAAGAGTTTCGGGTTGGCAAAAAAACTTTGCGCTGTTTATTTTCAAATTGTTTTATATTTAGACTTATGCCAAAGCAAACTTGAAATTTTATTTTAAACAGTAGCTAATATTAGTTAGTCTTTGTCCATAGTCTCGATCGCCTCAATCAATGCCTGAGAATCTCCTACCGTACCAAAAACACCGCCCTGCATTTTTATCATCTTTAAGGCTGCCAAATAATTATCATAATCCGTTGCCCCCGTACAGTCAGACAGCAGCAAACATTCATAACCGCGATCGTTAGCATCTCGCATGGTAGTGTGGACGCAAACATCGGTAGTAATTCCAGTAAGAATAATATTTTGAATGCCCTTACCTTTTAAAATAAGGTCTAAGTCGGTGGCATAAAACGAGCCTTTGCCTGGCTTATCGATAATGGTTTCTCCCCGAAGAGGGGCAAGTTCGGGAATAATTTCCCATCCAGGTTCGCCCCGAACTAAAATTTTGCCACAGGGTCCAGGATCGCCAATACCCGCGCCGATTTGACGACTACGCCAGCGTTTGTTGGCTGGCAGATCTGCCAGATCCCTTCGATGTCCCTCACGGGTGTGCATGATATGAAAGCCTTTGTCTCGCATGACCGTTAATACTTTGGCAATTGGCGCGATCGGCGCACGAGTCAGAGATAAATCGTAGCCCATTTTATCGACATAACCCCCAATACCACAGAAATCAGTTTGCATATCGATAATTAGCAACACCGTGTTTTCGGGTCGCAAATCTCCGTTATAAGGGTAGGGGTAGGGATCGGCAGAGATGAACATATTAAGTAGGAAGTAGGGAGTAGGAAGTAGGAAGTAGGAAGTGGTCTAACTTTTATTAGTGATATAATTTCGCCAACCGCCATACTGAGTAATTTCTTTACCGCTTTGGCAACAAATCGCTTCGCCGACAACGCCGAGAACTTCCGATCCGTCAGCGAGCCGTACTTTACCAATACATAAGCCTGGAGGTTCTTGCAAAAGAATTTTAGCCAAGCCAGCGGGAGGGACTGCCCAAACTTCAACGGCGATCGCCTTTCCTCCTTCCTTCACCCGCATCATTGCTGGATGAATATCGTTGATAGAAAACAATCGATAGGTTGGTTCTGTCTGTGCTTCGCGGACAAAAGTTGCTCCTACTTCCAAAAGATTATTGTTGAGTTCCAACCCTCGCATTAAAGTCCCGTTGACGGCTAGCTCAAGACCGCTCATGACTCGACTGAAGTAGAAACAGGCAATTCTTGATATTCTCTAGTAGGTGCTTCAAAACCGCAGGATGTACCGTCTGTATGAATTACCTCGTCTTCCCAAGGTAAGCGATAGTTGCCATTAACTAAATCTTGCATATAGGTATAGGGACAGTCTTTAGCACCGCCTTTGACCGCTACATAACCGCGATGACCGAACTGATAGATATTGTTTTCTACTGCCCAGTGCTGGCGTGCTTCTCGCACCAAATCGGGACGTACTTCGGCGGTGATAATTTCGTTAGGGCGATCGCTACCCGTAACCAAAGGAGTCCCGTCAAAGTTAATAATTGACCCTTCTCCCATGGAGTCAAAAGTTCCATCCGTCCCGCACATACATACCGAAGCCGTGTACATCAAATTGCAAAAGGCATTAGCTTGGTTAGTAATGCGCCAGGAGTGGCGAATTGGTGCAGTATAGCCTGCGGTACGAATCATGATTTCTGCTCCCTTGTAGGCACATTCTCGCGCCATTTCGGGAAACATCCCATCGTGACAGATAATTAGAGCGAGCTTGCTGCCGTTTGGTCCTTCACAGACAGGAATACCGAGATTACCTGGTTCCCAAGGTTCGACAGGCACCCAAGGATGGAGTTTGCGATAGTAAAGCTTTAATTCCCCGCGATCGTCAATAATAATCCCGCTGTTGTAAGGATTGCCATCGGGATTGTATTCCATAATCGAAAAGCAGCCCCAAATTTGATGCTCTCGACAGGCTGCGCTAAAAGCTGCTACTTCTGCACCATCTAAGCGACACATAATTTCTGGATTGGTATCCATCGATAAGCCGTGCAGGGCATATTCGGGAAACACCACTAAATCCATCGTAGGCATATTGCGTCGGGCTTTACCGACCAGATCGCAGATTGTTTGAGTTTGTGCTGCCAAATCGTCGGGTGTTACCACGTTGGGTAACTGAAGCTGTAACATACCGAGGACGACCCCAGCAGGGGATTTATTTAAGCCACCAAGTCCACTCATAGTTAGTTGTTAGTCGTTAGTTGAAGAACTTTGGGACTCAGTTTACCGTGAGGTTATGGATCGATTTGGTAAGCCATGAGCTATTTTGACAGCGATTTGCTGTTCATGTATGGTGGCGCGATCGCAGTGCAATGCTCATAAACCATTAAAAAATAGTGCGATCGCGATTTGCTGTTGACTTAAAATTAAAATGAACCGACAAAATTTGCTATTGCTTTATGGACAGAATTTCTGTAAACTCTCAAATTCATTTTGGTAAGCCTTGCATAGCAGGGACACGCATTACCGTACAAAGCATTTTAGAACTGCTAGAAGGAGGATTATCCTTTGAAACGATTATTCAGGATTACTATCCAGATCTAGAAATTGAAGATATCAAAGCTTGTATTCAATATGTCATTGCTTTAGTTGCTGCTGAAGATATCGATCTCGTATCTGCTTAACCGTGAAATTTTTACTCGACCAAGATGTTTATGGTACTACTATTAAGTTTTTAAACAAACATGGTTACAATTTTGTTCGTGTTGCCGATTTAGATCTCGCTCAAGCTAGTGATGCAGAAATACTTAGAGTAGCTCAGGAGCATAATAGAATCTTGATTACACGGGATAGAGATTATGGAAATTTGGTTTTTGTCAAATCCTTGGGTACGGGGGTAATTTATCTGAGAATGTTACCTACTAACTCAAATGCGGTTCACAAAGAACTTGTAAGAGTTTTAGAAACTTATTCCGAACAAGATTTATCCAAAGCGTTTGTAGTAGTTGAGTTTAATGGACATCGAATAAGAAGATCGCCTGTTTGAATTTTTTGTTATTTGATTCGTGTATGGCGATCGCTCTCATACTACTCATTTATCCGTACCCAATGCTCCTGGTGCGCCAGTCAACCTGCGTTTGGGAGAACAGGTAATAATCATAATTGCTAGGGTTAAGACATAAGGAACGGCATTGAAGAGATAGTAACCCCAGTCGATTCCTACCGATTGCAGGGCGGGTCCTAAAGATCGCGCACCGCCAAACAAAAGCGAAGCATAAAGACACTGAATTGGATTCCAGCGAGCAAAGATTACCAGTGCTACGGCGATCAATCCTTGACCGCTAGAAATTCTCTCCGTCCAAACGCCAGGATAGTAAAGAGACAGGGCAGCACCGCCGATTCCTGCTAAAAAACTGCCGACGATGATACTCACCATTCTGACTTTGAATACTGAAATACCCATTGCCCTAGCAGCATCGGGATTATCTCCTACGGCACGAACGTACAGTCCCCAGCGAGTAGATTTGAAAAACCACTGCATCAAAAAAGCGATCGCCATGCCTAAAATGAATAACGGACTAATTTTTAGTGCTGCTTGTACTTGAGTCAGGTTACTCCAGTTGCCCAAGTCAATCGTCGGAAGTTGAGGGGCTGAAGGTTTGATAAAAGGTTTGCCCAAGAAAAAAGCTACCCCACTACCAAAGATAATCATGGCAATGCCCACTGCCACATCATTAACTCTCGGTTGTTGGGAAAGCCAGCCGTGAATTGCCCCTAAAGCCATTCCTGCCAGTCCCGCACCTATTACCCCCAACCAGGGGGAACCCGTCAGGTAAGAAATAGCATAGGAACTCATTGCCCCAGTTAGCAAAGTCCCTTCCAAACCCAGGTTAATTTTGCCACTCTTTTCGGTCAGGCATTCACCCAAACTGACGAACAAAAAGGGAACGCTACCTCTAAATGTTCCTGCGATAATTCCTAGTGGTACTCCCCACCAACCCAATGCTTGTGCCATTTGTTTTTTAGTCGTTAGTTGTTAGTTGTTAGTTGTTGCTATTTACTATTCAATGGGAGAAAGATTGCTAGGAAGTGTTTCTCGTTCCTGAAAGAAGGCAAAACGCCCATAAAGAGAATCGCTATATAGCACCATTAAAAAAACTAAACCTTGGAAAACTAAAACTGTTGCATCGGGAAGATCGTGCGATCGCTGGAGAATACCACCGCTAGCCAGAATGCCACCCAGCAGAGTTGCTACTAACGCGGATGCTAGAGGATTATGACGAGCCACAAACGCCACGAGAATCCCGCCATAGCCGTAGCCGACGTTCAGGGATTCATTGGCAACACCGTGAACTGCTGCCACCTCTACCATGCCAGCCAAACCCGCACAAGAACCTGCCAAAAAACAGATAATTATAGTTAATTTACCCACTGGTAGTCCTGCTATCTGTGCTGCACGAACATTTCCACCCGCAGTACGGGCAGCAAAGCCAAAGGTGGTGCGCTGAATTAAGATATATGCCACGATACAGGCAATTAGCCCATAGAGTAAGCCATAGTGAATCCGCGTCCCAGGGATATCCCCCAAGCGGTTAATTTCGGCAATGGGAAACGTTGAAGGCTTGTTCAGAGAACTCGGATCGCGCATCGGTCCTCCTACTAAATGATTGAGGAAGGCGATCGCAATGTAGTTCAACAGCAAACTGCTGATAGTTTCGTTCACCGCTCGATAATGACGTAAAGCACCTGCGATCGCAATCCAGATTCCGCCAAACAGCATTCCCCCCATTGCCATACCGATTTGAACTAGCAGAGGAGGTAAAGATTCACCTAAAGAAAGCCCTACTGCGATCGCACCCAATCCTCCCATAACTAATGCCCCTTCATTGCCAATAATTACCAAACCCAGACGGGCGGGAAGGACGGTACACAAAGCACTCAGCATTAGAGGTGAAGCCTGGATAAAAGTTCTTTGCCAAGCACTCCACCCACCAAAAGCTGCCTTGTAAATCGAACCGTAAACCCCAAATGGATTTGCCCCCACCACCGCACAGAAGACCCCGAAAATAATCAGTGCTACCAAAACCGCACCTACGGGAATACAAATTGCCTCCAAACTCTTACGCCAACTATATCTATCGATCGCAGTCAAGAACATTTACTCCCTACTCCCTACTCACTACTCACTACTCACTACTCACTACTCACTACTCACTACTCCCTACTTTCTTTCAAACACTACCTTGCACCCCGTCTACTAACCAATCTGTTGTCTCAAGCTCGATCGCCTGTTGTTCGTAAGCTTCGCCATCGGAAAGAATGACTTGCCCTTCATTATCCTTAAGTTCTCCTGAATAAATCACCATTGAGGCATCGGCAAACTTTTCTTTGATAGCTTCTGCGTCTGCTTTTGCTGCTTCACTGACTGCTGGACCATAAGGAGATAGCTCCCAGAAGTTTTCTGCAAGTCCGCCTCGGACGATATGGGGAATGTCTCCATTCATTAGGGACTTACCTTCTTTGACCCAATTGGCATACTGAGTGTAAATACTTTTCCAGTCCCACTCTGCCCCAGTTAGATAGGCTTCAGGAGCTAATGCCGACTGATCGGTATGATAGCCCGTACAGAAAACACCTCGTTTACTCGCGGTTTCGATGACTACTTTGGGACTATCGACATGGCAGGTAATTACATCGGCTCCTTGATTGACCATGCTGTTAACTGCTTCTGCCTCTTTTACGGGGGCAGCCCAATCTCCCGTAAACACCACTTGGGTAGTAATCTCAGGGTTGATGCTTTTTGCTCCCAAAGTGTAGCCATTGATGTTGCGTAAGACCTGAGGAATTGGCTTGGCAGCCACAAATCCCAATTTTCCCGTCTTTGTGTTGTGGGCAGCAACAATTCCTGCCAGATACTGCGCCTCATCGATATAACCAAAGTAACTGCCGACATTGGCTGGCATTCCCTCTTCATAAAGTCCCCCAGCATGGAAAAACTGTACGTCGGGAAATTCTTCAGCTATTTCGAGAATATGGGGGTCGAAGTAACCAAAGGAGGTCGGAAATAGTACCTTTGCCCCGTCTATTTCGATCATTTCCCGCATTGTCTCCTGTACGGCTTGGGTTTCAGGAACGTTAGCCTGTTCGATCACTTTAAAGCCAGTTAGTTCGGCAACTGCTGCTGCCCCTTCAGCGTGGGATTGATTGTAGCCAAAATCATCTTTAGGACCGACATAGATAAAGCCGACAACCAGCGGTTCATCTTCTGAGGTTTGCCCCGTCCCCGATTGGCTGCTGCATCCAGTACCAAATTTTGAGGTTAGACCAAAGGCTGTGGTAGCTAAGATACCTCTAACGATCTGACGACGGGATAGTTTTAGTTTCTCGGTCATTCTGATTGCTCCATTATTAGACACTTGCTCTGTTGTTAGTTGTTATTTTGCCTTCCAAATCTCTATCAAGCGATAAAGCTTGGATAATCTGGTTGCTGGTTGTCGTCCAGCCCACGATTCCCCCCTGGGCGCGAATCATCTCTAGGGTAGATTGTTTAAATTTGGGAAAATAACTGGCGGTGGCATCTTCAACCAACAAACATTCATAACCGCGATCGTTTGCTTCGCGCATGGTTGTCTGGACACAAACTTCAGTAGTAACTCCAGTAAAGATTAGGTGAGTTATTCCCTGCTGTTGTAAACACGATCGCAAATTGGTTTGATAAAAAGCCCCCTTGCCTGGCTTGGGAATAACTACTTCATTGGGTAAGGGCTGTAATTCGGGAATAATCTCGTTACCTGGTTCGCCCAAAATCAAGATTCGTCCCATCTTACCCAGATCGCCTATTTTTAACTGACTCTTGCCCCGCTTTAACTTCGATGGGGGACAGTCGGATAGATCGCTTTGGTGTCCTTCTAGAGTATGGAAGATTGATAAACCGCGATCGCGAAATGTATCCAAGATCTGCCTGACAGTCGGTACGATCTGCCGAAGCTGACCGATCTCATTACCCAATACTTCCCCAAACCCCCCAGATTCTAAAAAATCTCGCTGCATATCAATAATTACTAACGCCACGCGATCGAGGCTGGGTAATTCATAATCGTAGGGTTGGGCTGGAATCGAGACCATCGCTTAATTTGTTACTTTTTACTTCTGTAGAGACTTCTGTAGAGACGTTCCATGGAACGTCTCTACTTAAACCTAATGTCCCGCCATACGCTGACCGATAGTATTGATGTCTGCCTCGGCAGTAGTACTTTCATAAACCAGTTTTCCTTCACTAATGGCAAAAATGCGATCGCCTAGCTTTAGCAGTTCGTCTAAGTCTTCACTAACCAGCAGTACGGCTACCCCTCGGTTTCTGGCTTCAATAATCGAGCGATGAATAAAATCGACCGCACCAAAATCTAAACCAAAGCAGGGATTGGCTGCAATCAATAACTGGGTTTTATCGGAAGATAATTCTCTAGCTAATACTGCACGTTGAATATTTCCTCCTGAAAGATTGGCTATGGGAGTCTCTGGGGAAGGAGTATGCACGGAAAAGGTTTGGATTAAACTTTTGGCAGCTTGACGAATCGCTGTCAAATTTAAGAACCCTCGTTGAGATTGAGGCGGGCGATCGAAGGTTCGCAGTGCCATATTTTCGGCGACGCTCATATTGGGGGCGCAGGCGTTGTGTAGTGGTTCTTCTGGTAGGGAAAACACCTGATGACGAAACATTTCTTCACGAGTCGCCCGATAGGTTTCACCATTAACTAATATTGATCCAGAGGTGGCAGAACGCTGACCTGACAGTACTTCTACCAATTCTTTTTGCCCGTTTCCCGATATTCCCGCAATTCCGACAATCTCACCACTGTTTACCTTGAGATTTAAGCCTTTGACTGCTGGTAGCCCATTATCCTGGTTGGCACAAATATTTTTTATTTCTAAAACTGTTTTATCTGTAGAAGTTGCTGTTTTTTCAATCTGTTCCAACTCCCGCTGTTCTCCCATCATCATTTCTGCCAAGTCAGAGATATTTAAATCTTTAACCAAGCCAGTTCCCGCCAACTTTCCCTTACGCAATACGGTAACTTCATCGCAAAAAGCCATTACTTCTCGGAATTTATGACTAATCAGTAATATACTCAAATTGCCAGCAGTTACTTCTTCTCGCAATAAACCCAATACCTCGTCTGCTTCTTGGGGAGTTAACACGGAAGTAGGTTCATCTAAAATCAAAATGCGACTCTGGAGATAAATTTGCTTGAGAATTTCTAGTTTTTGCTTTTGTCCCGCAGCTAATTGAGCGACAGGAACATCTAACGGCACTTTAAATGGTGAGGCTGCCATAAACTCGCTCAAATGTTCCGACTCTCGTTTCCAGTTAATCAGTTTAGTGTTGTCGTAACGGGAAAGCACTAAGTTTTCCGCTACGGTCATGGCAGGCACAGAAGTAAAGTGTTGATAAACCATACCAACGCCATACTTATGAGCATCACGGGGACTATCGATTTGACGCGATCGCCCGTCAATAACTACTTCTCCCTCAGTAGGCTGATAAAAACCCATAATGCACTTAACCAAAGTGCTTTTACCCGCGCCGTTTTCCCCTAATAAAGCATGGACGGTTCCTGGCTTAATTGTTAAATTGACGCGATCGAGGGCGACCAAACTACCAAACCGCTTAGACATGTTGACTGCCTCTAATGCTGGAAGCACTTTAGTAGGGGTCTGGTTGTTGGCAGTCATCGCCTCCATTAAAATACCTCGATCGATAGCTGTAACCTAATAGGTTTTAGATTGTCAGAATCAGGCTCACAATTATGTGTTCAATATTACCGAATCTCGTTTTTATAGTTCTCGTGTAACCAAACTTAGATCTACACAGTTATTCTGCAAGAGATCTCCTTCATTTTCCAAAGCTGCATCGTGCTTTATGATAGCTTTCTTCATTATTAAGATCGCTTAACACTCGTGCAGTGGTAAATTCAACTTGTTTTATCTCAGCATAAAACTGGCGCACAATTTTACGTAAACCCAAGCTTGATTCTTGAATATCTTTCAGCAAAGGTAAAAGTCGGGCGGAAAACAATAAGGGATGACCTAATTTACCTCGATAACAGGGTGCTACGATTAAAGGCTTTTTTTGGTAATAAGTTTGAAGTAAAGTTTGATAAATAGATGCAGGACGAGGCTGATCGACAGCGGAAACAGTAATTGTAGAACAAGATTGGGGTATCAGCTTTAAGCCAGTTAAGATCGAGCCAGTTTTACCGCGATCGCCTTGATGATTAATTACAACTCGGCTACCAGGGGGACAATCAGCTCGGCGATGGGCATTATGAGAACCCAACACGACAATTGGGGTAATGTTAGCCTGCAAAAATTGTTCTGCCTGATAACGTAGTAAGGTTTGACCGTTACTCCAGGGTAAAGCGGTTTTACAGGTTCCCATACGGGTAGAACGTCCTGCTGCTAAGATTAAAGCAAAATTTTGAGTTTTGAGTTTGACATCATTCATTACTCGTTACCTTACTTATTTTTGGTCTCTCGCTATCAATTTTTGGCAAATGAATCTTTAAAGGTGTTTGCGAATGTTGCATCCGTTCGCAAAGTGATAAGCCCGTACCGCCACGACGCACTTTGATTAGTTCTCCACAGATACTGACGGCAATTTCTTCGGGAGTAAGCGCGCCAATATCCAACCCAATAGGGGCATAAAAATTTGATAATTCTAAAGAGAGTCCCTGCTGTTGTAAGGCTTGTCGAATCATCTTAATCCGTTTCTGACTGCCAATCGCACCAAGATATTGATAGGTCAAAGAACTTTGTAAGATAGCCTGGAGTGCTGCCAGATCTTGAGCATAACCTCTGGTAACTAACGCGAGATAAATTTGTGAGTGGGTAGCCAGGCTATCTAAAGTCTCATCGAGTGAATCAAATAAAAACATCGCTTGAGGAAATCTTTGGGGGGTAATAAATTCAGGGCGATCGTCCTGTACGGCGATTTGAAATCCTGCAAAGCTGGCAATTTGCGACAAAGCCACGGCAACATGACCACCACCGATAATAAGTAGGGTAGGTGGTGCTTGAATTGTTTCGATAAATTGGGAAGAGTTCTTGGCGAATCTTCTATACTCTGAATGAGGTAAAGGCTCGCATGTCAGATAGGGTTGAGCGTTTTCGGCAAAAGGTACGACCAAATTGGCAGATTGTCCGATCTTCAACAATTCTAAAATTTGTTCTACCAAAGCGATCGCGCCTTCGCCCGACCATCTTTCTAACCATACCCGCACTTTTCCGCCACAAACTCCTTGAATATCTTTTCCTGGCGCACCAGTCAGATCGATTTCTATCAGCTGCTTTTTTCCCGTCTTTAATACGATTGATGCTTGCTGAATTACTTTGCCTTCCCCCGCACCACCGCCAATAGTGCCAATTGTGGTCTTATCCTGAAAAACAGCCATCTTTGCTGCCACTTCTCTTGGTGCAGAACCAACTACCTCGACGATAGTAGCCAAGACTACTGGGTTCGATTTTAGATAGCATTTTAGTTGTTGATAGAAAGTGCGATCGTTCATGGTTGATTGTTCATAAATTTTGTTGCCCGTATCCGCATCACAACTTCAATTTTTTAGAAGATTCTTTTCTGGTGGTGGGCACAAAAGTTATCGATGAAGTCCATAATCTAATTCCTTGTCCACCCTCCGATTCTGTTCTGGCTGCGATCGCAGTTACGGTCGCTCATTGTCAATTGTTAATTGTTTATTGCTTGCCAAACTCGTTCGGGAATCATCGGTAGCTGACGTAATCTAACCCCCGTAGCATTGGCAACTGCATTAGCGATCGCTGGCGCAGCGCAGTTAGTGCCAATTTCACCAATACCTTTTGCCCCAAAAGGACCATAGGGATCGGCTTGTTCGATTAAGAATATTTCCATTGGCGGAACATCGGTAGCAGCAGGAATGCGATAGGTACGCAAGCTGGGATTGAGTATTTTACCTTGTTCGTCAAAGCGCAGTTCTTCGTTGAGGGCATATCCTAAACCCATTACCAGCCCTCCCGTAGCCTGTCCCCGACAGATCCGAGGATTAATAGCAGTACCGATATCGATCGCCTCTGCACATCGCAACACGGTAATTCTGCCCGTTTCGGTATCTACTTCTACCTCCGCACCCATAAAAGCAAAAGTTAAAGAAGCGCGATCGCTGGTATGTTCTAGTTCTACTGATAACGGTTCGGTTGCAGTTTGTGCTAATTGCTGGAGAGTTATGCTGGCAGATGGGCTAGATACTCTAGTTTCTTCTAATTCTAATTTTTCTGCGTCAGCTTCGATCGTTTGCGAGGCGGTTTTTAAGAGGAGCGATCGCAGTTTTCGGGCAGCTAAATTTACCGCCTGTCCCGTAATGAATGCCGTCGCGGAGGCATAAGAACCCGCATCAAAAGGTGTATTGTGAGTATCGGCGGTAAAAATCTCGATCTTTTCTACCGTCGTGCCTAAAACCTGGGCTGCTATCTGACGCAGGGAGGTATCTGAACCCGTACCCACATCAACCGAACCAGTTCGCAGTTCGTATCGTCCGTCGGGTAGCAAGGATATTTTCACGCTGGCTAGATGAATCTTTGCCAAACCACTAGCCTGCATCGTGGCAGCAAAACCTACACCGCGCTTGAGATGTTTTTCTTCAGGCTGTTTTACCGAATCGTAGTTTAACGCCTGGGTAACTTTCTCGATACATTCATCGAGGGCATAGCTGCCAATAATATGAAAATGTTCTTCTCTACCAATTAAGATTTCATCCTCGGCAGTAATTAGGTTATGCTGACGCAATTTTATCGGGTCGATATTTAACTTGTGGGCAATTTCATCCAGTTGGGATTCCATGGCAAACGTACCTTGAGTCGCCCCATAACCCCGAAACGCCCCCGCAGGCATGGTATTGGTGTAGACTACTGTTCCTTTATAAGATTGGTTGGCACAGCGATATAAGCCCAAGGGAAAACAACCAGTTAAGAAAGTTACCGTTTCTCCATGATTGCCATAAGCCCCCGTATTGGAAATCGCCTCCATTTCTTGGGCGGTAATCGTACCATCCTGCTTCACTCCCGTTTTGAGTCTGATGTTCATCGCGTGACGGCTATTGGTAGCAGTAAATTCTTCTTCTCTGGTAAATCGCCACTGTACGGGTTTACCAGTTTTTAATGTCGCTAAAACACACAAATCTTCGGTTAATATTTCCTGTTTGTTGCCAAAACCACCCCCAAGCTGAGGTTTGTATACCCGAATCTTTTCTTTGGGAATGTCGAATAGTTCCGATAGCAATCTCTGGCAGTGAAATGGTACTTGGGTACTAGAACGCACGACTAATGTACCTTCGTCATCAAACCAGCTAATACTGACGTGGGGTTCTAAATGGACGTGCTGCACCGCAGGTAAGATGTAGGTATTCTCGATGATTAAATCTGCTTGGGCAAATCCCGCTTCTAAGTCGCCTTTGTTTAAAACTACCTCCCCCGCAATGTTATGTGCTGCATCGTGTATCTGGCTCGATTCTGGTTCGTCGTGAATTATCGTTTTCCCCTGCATTGCTTCTATAGGGTCGATCGCCTGGGGTAAAATCTCATAATCGACCTCGATTAGTTCACAAGCTTTTGCTGCGATCGCTTCTGTTTCTGCTACTACTGCTGCGGTGCGATCGCCAATAAACCGTACTTTATGATCTAATAAATAATGATCCAGAGGATCGGGGACTGGTGCGCCATGTCCTGCGGTACTATAAGCTTTGCGGGTAATGTCTTTATGGGTAAAAACTGCCTCTACACCTTCTAATGCTTCTGCTTTGCTAGTATCAATACGGCGAATACGAGCATGGGCATGGGGCGATCGCAATACTTTAAGATGTAATAAACCTGGGGGCGACCAATCGGCAGTGTATACTGGCTTACCCGTAACTAGATTTGGACCATCTTGTTTGGGAACGTCTCGTCCTACCTGTCCCTGTTTGGCAGTTATAGATTTAACTGAACTATCTTTACCGCATTCGAGAACGCTATCGATAATTGCTTCATAGCCCGTACAGCGACAGAGATTACCTTCCAATTCCGCCTTTAATTGGGCTTCTGATTCATATTCCAGCGAACTTGCAGTCATAATCATTCCAGGTGTACAGTAACCGCACTGAAAACCCTGCTTATCTAGAAAAGCTTGCTGCATCGGAGATAAACCGCCATTCTCTAATCCTTCGATGGTAGTTATCTGGTGGCTATCTACTCGCATCGCAGGATAAATACAGCTATGGATTGGCTGATCGTCCAGCCATACCGTACAGCCACCGCAATCTCCCGACTCGCAGACGCGATGCACTCCCGCATATCCTAGCGAGCGAAGTAAACTTAATAAGCTAGTTCCTGAATCGCATTTGGTATTGTGGTTTTGGTTGTTAACCTGAAAATTTAGTGAATCTGGCATGGTTTAGATATCAAAAGGCTTTTTGTGTAGGCGATTGGATCGAACATTGTCCACAGATGAACACGGATAAACGCAGATAAGTTCTGACAATCGATCTGTTTTGGTCGGGGGTTGGTTATCAAAATAAATCGATCGGGAATACGGTTAATATCGGCGTTTTCCGTCAATTCCTGCGGTTAATTCGGCAATACCACGCTGCATTAATACCTGGGTCAGGTGTTGGCGATAGGCTGCGCCACCTCTTTCGTTGTCAATGTATATATTTAGGGGCAGTTCGTGAATCACCCCTCCGATTTGCTCGGAGGTTGGTACGCTATCAAATTCAATTAAACGCGGTGACTTGACGCTACCGCCAATGCCAAATCTTACCTGTTGGGTTTGAGGATGATAGGCTGTTACGACGATCGCGATCGCATATCCTGCGGTACACACTGCCATGCGTTTAAAGCTCGTTTGCCACTGTGCCAAATGACCGATGGGAATCTTTATTCTGCGTAATACTTCCCCAGGCTGCAAAATAGTCTGTTGTGGTGCGGTCTGAAAATCAACTGCATCTACGGCATAAGCCTCACCGTTTGGTTGCCAAATTTCATATTGAGCATTCAACGCAACCATCACAGGGGCAAAAGTGCTGGCACTCAACGCCAAGCAGAGATTCCCCCCAACAGTCGCAGCATGAGATAATTTGAACGAGGCTAGTTCTCGCACTGCATCTTTTAATGCGTTTGTTGCCGTCCAAGCTTCGGGAAAAGAAAAGTCCAGCAGCTCGTTTTGAATACAGGTTGCCCCAATAGATAAACCCCCTGAGTTGACTTCTATTTCCGACCAGTTAAGCCGTTGCATATCTACCAGGGTTCTCACCTGAGGCTGAACTTCGTTAAAAATCCAGGTTCCGCCTGCCAGCCAATTCCAGTCGGTTTGCCAATTTTGTACTTCTCTCAACGATTTTGGTCGCAGATAGGTTTTAACGCTATACAAATCCATAAATAGGCGACTCTCATCAGGTCTAACAACTCATCTTGCTATGAAAATCTTGAGTATACTGTATACCACGATTCAGAATTAATATTTTATTGCCGATAGTTTAAACAAATTAACTATTAAACAAGAGGTATTTATTATGAGTCGGAAATCATCATCAACTCCGACTGAAGCCAAATCAGAACTCGATTCATCGCAAAACCCAGGCGGTATTGCTGGATTTTTTAATTTTGAGGAATTGGGGACTAATTTTCGTACCGAAGTTCTGGCAGGAGTTACGACTTTTGCGACCATGGCGTATATTTTGGCAGTTAATCCCGATATTCTTTCCAACGCCATCTTTTTACAGGAGTCGGGGGATTTATTCGGCGAGTTAGTATTTGCTACGGCTATTTCCTCGGCTATTGCTACTGTAATTATGGGACTATATGCCAAGTATCCTTTTGCCCTCGCCCCAGGCATGGGCATTAATGCTTATTTTGCTTTTTCTGTCGTATTGGGGTTGGGCATTGACTGGCGAGTAGCCTTAGCAGCGGTATTTATTGAGGGACTAATCTTTATTGCCATGTCTCTTTCCAAAATTCGTAGCCGTATTGTATCTGCCATTCCCGACTGTCTAAAACACGCTACTGCTGCGGGGATTGGCTTGTTTATTGCCTATATTGCTCTCACTAATAATTCGGGAATCATCGTCACTAGCGAGACTAACACCACGACTTTAGGTAATTTAGCCGATCCTAATACCCTAATGGCGATCGCGGGAATCTTAATTACCGCTGCCTTTGTTGCCAGAAGAATCAAAGGTGCCTTACTCATCGGCATTTTTGCCACTGCCTTATTAGGCTGGATCTTGGGTATTGCCCCCTGGCCCCAAGGTATTATCGGCTTTCCTGCTTTTCCCGTCAATATTGCGGGACAGGCTTTTGTCGGGTTGGGACAGGTTTTGAATAACAATTTCTGGAATTTACTCGCAGTAATTTTTGTCTTTCTGTTTGTCGATACTTTTGATACAGTAGGAACTCTCACAGGGGTAGGAGTTAAAGCAGGTTTTGTCGATGATCAAGGAGAATTACCCCATGCGGAGAAAGCATTTATGGCAGATGCCGTTGGGACTACTGCTGGGGCAGCTTTAGGAACATCTACCGTCGCCACCTATATCGAGTCGGCTGCGGGAGTCTCTGAGGGAGGAAGAAGCGGTTTTACTGCGGTAGTTACGGCAATTTTGTTTGCTTTGGCGATCTTTTTTACTCCCTTGCTTTCAGCCATTCCCCCGTTTGCCACCGCACCCGTATTATTAATCGTCGGAGTTTTGATGGCAGGCAGCATTACCGAAATTGATTGGAACGATCCTGCTGAGTCAATACCTTCTTTTTTAACTATTTTATTTATACCTCTAAGTTTCTCTATCGCCGAAGGATTAGCAGTTGGCTTTATTAGCTACCCTATATTAAAAGCTATCCAAGGAAAGGCACACGAAACCGACCTCACCGTTTGGATTTTAGCAGCAATATTTTTATTACGGTTTGTCTTTCTCGCTTTAGAAATTGGGGCGTAGAATGATTAGGGAGTAGGGAGTCCTAAAGGATACCCCTGTTAAGGTGAACAAATATACTATCTCGCACTTATAAGGGTTTCAGGCTGCGATCGCTTTTTAACAAGTAACTATAGTAGGTTCGGCAGTATTAGTAGGGTGGGCGACGCGAAGGACGCGGAGCTAATCCTTGACCGACCCTAAAGGGTATATCGAAGTGTATCCCTTTAGGGACACCTTCGGATAAGGGAATCCTTTAGGATAGGGCTAGTACTTTAGTGCAATGCCCACCTTACAAGGCTAATGACTAATGACTAACGACTAACGACTATCATGAAAGAATTTATCCAAAATCTACCTAAAGCCGAACTACATCTACACATAGAAGGAACGCTCGAACCAGAAATGATGTTTGAACTGGCTCAACGCAATGATATAGACTTGCCTTACGAGTCGGTGTCCCAAGTCAAAGAGGCATATAATTTTGAAGACTTAGAATCGTTTCTCGATATTTACTATCAAGGTTCTCAAGTATTACAGCAAGAACGAGACTTCTACGATTTAACCTGGGCATATCTAGAGAAGGCTGCGAGTCAGAATGTACGTCATACAGAAATATTTTTCGATCCGCAATCTCATACAGACCGAGGTATTGCCTTTGAAACCGCCTATCGGGGAATTTATCAAGCCTTACAAGATGGCAAAGCTAAATTTGGGATCTCTAGCCAGCTCATTCTTTCGTTTCTACGTCATCTAAGTCAGGATGAAGCTTTTGCTACCTTGAAGCAAGCATTACCTTATAAAGATACGATGGTGGCGGTTGGTTTGGACTCTGCCGAACAGGGAAACCCACCTTCCAAATTTAAAGAGGTTTTTGACAAAGCCCGCGCAGAAGGCTTTTTAACTGTGGCGCACGCAGGAGAAGAAGGACCACCAGAGTATATTTGGGAAGCGATCGACTTACTTAAGGTATCACGGATCGATCATGGTGTTCGTAGCATGGAAGACCCCAAATTACTCGATTATTTGGTGGAAAAACAAATTCCCTTAACTGTCTGTCCCCTATCAAACGTCGAGCTTAAGGTGTTTGATTCGATGGCAAAACATAACCTCAAACAACTATTAAACTTAGGTATCTGTGCTACGGTTAATTCTGACGATCCATCTTATTTTGGCGGTTACATTGCCGAAAATTATCAAGCAGCTCAATCAGCTTTGGATTTGAGCAGGCAAGAAATCTATCAGTTAGCAAAAAACTCTTTTCAAGCCTCTTTTCTGCCTCCAGAATCTAAGCATAAATTAATTACGGAAGTGGATGAATATTGTGGCTTGGCGATCGAGACATAAATGTTGTTATATCAAGGCAGGTACTTTTAACTGCTGTAGTCATTCCCAATAGCAACCAGGCGATTTTTTTGAGAAGTAGGAAGTAGGAGTAGGAAGTAAAAAGTGATTCGCTCTATTGATACAAAATTACTAAATGGAAGTCAACAAGAATTACTGTAACTCCGAACTCCAAACTTTTAAGCTGCTTATTCTGCCTGAAGAGTAAACAAGGTCAATTCTGGGGGACAGAATAGACGTATTGGCACGATGCTCATCCCAATACCCACGTTTACATAAAGTTGATTACCAGATTCGCCATAACCTTTTGCCCAACCATCGGCAACTACCTCATCTTTCTGGGTAAATGCCAACCACGACCATTGAGGTGTACCAGGCAAGCGTACCTGTCCTCCGTGAGTATGTCCTGCCATTGCTAAAGGGGCAGTACTGGAAGGGAATTGCTCGAAGGTGTCTGGATTGTGCATCATTGTAATCCTGGGGAGATTATTAGGTACTGCGCTCAGAGCTTCGTTCACGTTATCCCGATTTGCCCAGAGCGAATCTACTCCGACTAGGTATAGTGGTTCGTTACTGCCTGGTAGTTGAACTGCTTCATTTTGCAACACTTCTATTCCAGCATCTTCCAAAGCCGTTGCCAAACGCTCAGCTATTTCTACCTTCGGTTGTGCAGTCTTGCTACTCATGCCGTAGTCGTGGTTACCCAACACTGCATAAGTAGGAATACCCGCTTCGACTAGGGGACGAACTATATCCACGGCGGTTTCAATTTCTGGCTTGATATTTTCGCCTGGATGGTAAATAAAGTCTCCACTAATTAATGCTATGTCGGGTTGAGCTTCAATTAACTCGGCAACACCGCGACGAGCAGTACCGCGATTATCGCCCCATAAACCGATCTGAAAGTCTGAAAGTTGAGCGACTCGTTTACCTTCCCAGGAGGGAGGAAGATTGGGAATTGTAGCGGTTTCGTTTTCTGTGTTAAGCATACGGGGTTCGATAAAACTCCAGATTACTAGCAAACCTAATATGCCTAAGAATCCGAAGCTTAGATATTTTAACGTTTGAGAAGTATTTTTCATGATTTAAAAAGTTAAATAGAATATATAATCACGCTCTAGATAATCTCCCTTGTCCTTTTTTGATTAACAGCCAGGATATAGCAGCAACCCAAGCAATCATAATTAGGGAAATAAAGCGTTCGTATGCACCATCAATATTCGTGGGGACAAAAAAGAAGATTGGTGAGAGGACTGTCCAAACAATGGAAGTTCCTATACTGTAGCGATACCAGCTGCGACCGACTTTACGCAATCCGAAGCTTAATAGTAGGGTGAGAGCTGCAAATAGTATGGCTAAAGCATAGACACACTGGATGTGAATTGAAGCTCCTACTCCTTCTCTACCTGCGTACTGGTTATGCTCGGCAATTAAAATAACATCGATACCAAGCAACCCTAAACAAACAGCACCTATTTTCCATCTGGTTTTACCCAAATTCCAAGCGTAAAGTCCAATTGCACAAGCCAACATTGCAGCTGCGAATAGGTCTAGTCCAGTGTCTTGAACCCAAGCATGTTTTTTAATAGCTAGTGCGCTAATCGTTTCACTAATAGGATTGTGATCTTCTACCAAGATAATACCAATTATATCTGTGACGATCGCGCTAAAGCAGCCAAAGATGCCAATGATTCCGCAAATCAGCGATAGTTTAGATTTAGATGTTTTTTGCTGCTGATTCATCTTGGCGCAACCTTCTTGTAGTTAATATCAAATATAATATTGATTGCTTAGAGATAAAACATCTATCCTAAGTTTCATTATAAATTTTATGTTTTTGAGCCTTAAATCTCAGCTATATCTGTTGTTTTTACCCATAAAATTGTAAAGTTTGTAAACATTTTATATAGCTAATTTGAAGAGCTTTAAGAGGACATCTGAAAAGTTGTTTTTTTTACGCCTGAGTTTTTGATGTATAGCATTTTTTCTTCTATTTCATATTTCATATAAGAACTAACTACTAGCGTCGCTACGCTCTCCTACGAACTCCGAACTCACGTTACAGCAGATCTTCAGCTTCTTCTTCCAATTGTCTATCATAAATATCCTGAAGATTTTGTTGTCTGGTTTTACGAGAAATACGGCGATACTTTTTAGTTTGTAGCTTAGGCTCGTATTGACTCTTTCCCGATCGCTTAACCATTAGTTTGACCTGATCTTCTTGGTCTGGCTGTTGTTGTAATGCTTCTTGATAAGCGATCGCCCGATCTAGAAAATCGAGATAATGTTCGTATCTTTCCCAGTCTCCTCGGACGACACAGTTTGGCTCATCTCGATGCAGACAGTCGCTAAACTGACAGCTACTCGTTTTTAATCTCGCTCTGGCTTCGGGAAAATATTGCGCTAGTTCCGCAGGCACAAAATCTAAATTGGGCTGGTTAAACCCTGGGCTATCCGCTAGCAATCCTCCCCCAGGCAGCTCAAATAATTCCACGTGACGGGTGGTATGGCGACCCCGCTGTAGCTTACCCGATACTTCGGCTACTCGTAAGCTAATTGAGGGGATTAAGGCATCGATCAAGCTAGACTTCCCAACTCCACTAGGTCCTGCTACTACGCTAATTTTCCCTTCAAGACGCTGTAACAGCTCGTCGATACCTGAGCGTTGTTCTACGCTAATATAGCTTGCTCGATAACCCCATTGCTCCAGGCGTTGCTGCCACTGCTGCCGTTGAGCTGCTGTAATTAAATCGCACTTGTTCAGACACAAACAGAGTTCTAGGGCAGCAGATTCTGCCTTAACTAAAAAACGGCTCAGTTGCCAGGGATCTAAGGTAGGTTCTTCTACCGCAAATACCAATAAAATTCGCTCTGCATTAGCTACGGGAGGACGCTCTAACTCTGTAGCGCGAGGTAAAACTTCCGCAATTGCCCCTCTATCATCTTGCCAATCTGGTTCGACTACCAAAACGCGATCGCCCACCATCACTCTTTGTCCGATTTTTTTCAGACGAGTACGACGAGTACAAAGCAGAAATTTAGCCCGTTCAAAATTATCGAGCGAACTTGGTGTACCGAATTTATGGGTCGTCGTGCTTTCCAGCTTAACCTGATAAAAGTTGGCTTGAACTGCAACTACAGTCCCCCAGATCGAGCGATCGTTGTTTAAATCTTCTTCGCTCATCTCCCAATCGCTCACAATGATGCAGGGCGACGAACTAATAAAGAAAAGAAGTCCTGATGCTGTTCTAAAGCTTCTATCTGATAGCCTTCCATCTTTAAGCTATCGGGAACTTGCTCAATCGGTTCACCAGGATCCAGCCACACTTCTAATAAAGAATCAGGAGACATTTGCTGTAGGCGTAGCTTAGTGCGGACAAAATTAATTGGGCAGGGGGTACCTCTTAAATCTAGATGGGCATCAGCACGGTCTGAGGTAGAATTATCCGTACCTTTTAAAGAGTCAGGGTTCATTTGTGAAACAGACCTCCCAAGAATCCTTCTTTATTACCTTTCCCTGTATTTTCTCCTCTGACGGCAGCTAGCTTTTCTAATAATTCTTTTTCCTCAGAGTTAATCTTAGTCGGAATATTTATCTTGACCGTGATCAGATGATTGCCTCTGCTTACAGGATTACCCAATCTGGGTACACCCTTGTTTTCCAAAGTCAGCACCGTGTTTGGTTGAGTTCCTGGAGGAATCACCAGTTCTTCCTTACCATCGACCGTGTTAACCTTCAAACTACAGCCCAAAATTGCTTGTAAGTAACTAACGCCAATTTCTGATTTGATATTAATTCCTTCGCGAACAAATTCTTTATCAGATTCAACAAACAAGTATACGTACAAGTCCCCAGGCGTACCGCCACGAATTCCCGCGTCCCCTTCACTAGAAACTCTAAGACGAGTACCATTATCTACTCCAGGAGGAATAGTAATTTTTAGCTTTTTAGTTTCCTGCTTGCGACCTGCTCCATGACAGGTACCGCATTTTTCTTCAATCACCTGTCCCGTACCGTTACAGGTAGTACAGGCTGACACCTGAGCAAAGCTACCAAAAGGAGTACGAGTCGCCCGTTTTACCTGACCCACCCCGTTACAGGTTGTACAGGTTTTAACTCCCGTGCCTGGCTTGGCTCCCGTACCATTACAGGTGTCACAAGATTCTAGATGGGGAATTTTTATTTGCTTCTCACCACCAAAAACTGCTTCGCGAAAATCGAGCCTCAAGTCTAACCGTAAATCGTCTCCTCTAACGGGTCCGCTGCGACGACGAGTTTGACCTGCTCCCGTACCGACACCACCGCCAAATCCGCTAAATATGGTTTCAAAGATATCGGCAAAACCGCCCATGTCACCATAGTCGAATCCTGATGCTCCTGCTGCACCGCCTACGCCAGCCTCGCCAAAGCGATCGTAACGGGCGCGAGTTTCTGGTTCAGAAAGAACTTCGTAAGCACGGTTGATTTCTTTAAATTTTTCCTCTGCTCCCGCTTCTTTGTTGACATCGGGATGATATTTACGAGCCAGACGGCGGTAAGCCCGCTTTAGTTCATCTTTATCTACATCGCGGGATACACCCAGGATTTGATAGTAGTCCCCTGCCATAAAATCTCAATTTTTTCCTACGGTTTGTTGATTGTACTTTAGCAAAATCATCTAGTAAAAATATAGTACGGATACTACTAAGAATTAATTATTTTAAATTTTGCCCTGCGGAGCTTACTTAAATATTGCTCATAATCTGTCTAATCAACTGATTCGTAATCCGCGTCATCAAAACCAAATTCAGTTCCACCTTCAACTTTGGCATCGTTGGATACGCTAACCACCGCTTTAATACTGTTGTTACCAGCTGGATCTATTTCAGTTTGGGCATTGGTTAGATCGCTCTCATCAAACATAAAAGATTCATCTGAATCAGCATTTTTTTGTTGATATACTTCTGTACCTATTTCTAGTAGAGTTTGATGCAGCTTTTCTGAAATATCCTCAATTTCTTTCATACTGGTATGAGGATTATTACAGGCGATGTTGAATTCTTCTTTAATTCGAGCAACTTTTGCCTTTTGTTCCTCACGAATTAAATCGCCTTGTTCGCTCAGAGTGGAATCGTAGTTATAAATCAGATTTTCAGCTTGGTTTTTCAGCTTAACTAGTTCAATATTACGACGATCCTGCTCCGCATAATTATCAGCTTCCTGGCGCATTTGCTCAACTTCACTAGAACTCAAGCCTCCAGTATTGCTAATAGTAATACTCTGCTGTTTGCCAGTACCTTTATCCTGAGCCGAAACTTGTAAAATTCCGTTGACATCAATTTCAAATGAGACTTCTATCTGGGGCATTCCTCTGGGAGCTACGGGAATTCCTGTTAATAGAAATTTACCTAGGCTTTTATTGTCTTTTGCCATCGCTCTTTCTCCTTGAAGAGCATGAATTTCCACACTGGTTTGACCATCGGCAGCAGTAGAAAAAATTTGTGATTTGCTAGTTGGTACGGTAGTATTTTTTTCAATAATCTTGGTAAATACTTCTCCCAAAGTTTCAATACCCAAAGATAAAGGGGTGATATCTAATAGCAAAACATCTTCCACTTCACCACCCAATACTCCTGCTTGGATAGCTGCTCCCGCAGCCACCGCTTCATCGGGATTAACCGAGCGATCGATTTGCATTCCCTCAAAAATAGTCTGAATCGCCGTTTGAACGGCAGGGATACGTGTTGAGCCACCAACCAAAATTATGCGGTCTATTTCCTTGGGCTGTAAACCTGAATCTTTTAAAGCCTGCTTGACAGGCTCTAAGGTCTTTTGGATCAGAGCCTTAGAAAGTTCTTCAAACTTAGCTCGACTCAATTCCAGTTCAATATGTTTAGGACCAGTTTCATCGGCAGTAATAAATGGCAGGTTAATTGAAGTTGTCTGTGCAACAGAAAGCTCGATCTTGGCTTTTTCTGCTGCTTCCCGCATTCGTTGTAATGCCATTTTATCGGTTCTGAGGTCGATTTCTTCCTGAGCGTAGAAAGTTTTGATCATCCAACGAACAACAACGTTATCGAAGTCATCTCCACCGAGATGATTGTTGCCTGCTGTCGCTTTGACCTCAAAAACGCCATTTCCTAGTTGCAGGATGGAAACATCAAAAGTACCGCCCCCCAAGTCGAAGACTAAAATATTTTCTTCTCGATCCTGCTTGTCCAAACCATAAGCCAGCGCAGCAGCAGTAGGTTCATTGACGATGCGTAATACTTCTAGTCCTGCAATAGTTCCAGCATCTTTTGTTGCCTGTCTTTGAGCATCAGTAAAATATGCAGGAACGGTAATAACTACTTCAGTAACGGGTTCGCCTAAAAAGCTTTCGGCATCTGCTTTGAGCTTCTGCAAAATCATCGCAGAAATCTCTTGGGGAGTATACTTGCGATTCTTGATCTGAACATCAACAGTATTATCCCGACCTGGAACACACTTGTATGGAGTTCGAGAACGCTCTTCTTCTGTGTCTTCCCAGCGACGACCGATAAAACGTTTAATGCTGTGAATGGTGTTTTGGGCATTGGTAACTGATTGTCTTTTGGCTAATTGACCTACTAAACGAGTATCACCTTTAGCAAATGCCACCATACTTGGAGTTGTCCGCGCACCTTCTGAGTTGGCAATCACTACAGGCTTGCCCCCTTCAAGCACAGCCACACAACTGTTGGTAGTTCCCAGATCAATACCGATAACTTTTGCCATAGTGCTTAGGCGGTAACTCTCATCTATCTACAAATTACAAAGAAGTTGACAGGAAAACTTGAAGTGCTAATCGGCATCGTAAAATGCCGAACTAGTCAACAATTCCTGGCTAATCCTAACTAAGCTGGGAAATACAGGATTGTTTAATCGTCTTCTTCGTTTTCTGTCTTTTTCTCTTCCGAAGTTATCACAGGTTCTTGAGGAACAGCAACTTTAACCATGGCATGACGCAAAATAACATCTCCCAAAACATATCCCCGCATTAGTTGTTCGATCACAGTTCCTTCTGGATATTCATCGGTTGGTTCGCGCAACATTGCTTCGTGAAAATTAGGATCGAACTCTTGTCCTTCTGGACGCATTGCCGATACCCCTAGTTTTTTAAGACATTCGACTAAAGTTTTGTAAACTCCTTGATAGCTTGAGTGAATGGCTTTTTCTCCATCGGTCTCTGGTTTGAGCTGGGTTCTAGCTCGCTCAAAATTGTCAACTACTGGCAATAGTTCGCTAATTATATTTTTTCTAGCCTGTAATTCTAAATTTTCTTTTTCTTTGACGGTTCTACGGCGAAAATTCTCGAAATCTGCTGCCAAACGAGTATACTGAACTTTGGAAAGCTCAAGCTGCTGGGTTTTTTCATCCAAAAGATTTTTTAAATTGGCGTTTTCTTGTTGAAAAGCAGCGAAAATCTCTTCATTCTCATTGGATGTTACATGATCGCTTTCGAGGTTAGCTTCTACAGATTGCGTTGGCTCTTCGGTGGATTCTGGGGCAGAATCGCTGGTGTTCGTCGAGTTATCAACAATGATTACTTCAGGGTTTTCGGAAATGGTTTCTGGTTGTTTCTGCTCTTGAGTCATAGGAACGTTTATCTCTCCGTATACAAAATATAGGATATTGCATTCAGCCAGGGAATTGACAGTTTTTTAAGATTCAGCCCAGCTTTGTCGTCTTAGCAGTCTGATGGATTACCAAGCGATCGCGGTGCAAATCTGATTAATAGACACCTTTTAAAGTCATCATAAGATATTTTTTTTGTTCAATTGAGCAAAGAGTGCCAATTCAATGGCGCACTTGATGGAACTGCTGAATTTGAAAAGAGAAGCTGAAACAGCCCGAACAAAAAGTCATGTTTCGTCTGACTCGGTTGCAATTTTGCCGAGACTTTGGGGAACACTAAATAACGTGACCGAGATATTTTTACTATTTTATGGCTTATTCTTCTTCTAAAAGAACGCGGGCGATCGCCCTACGTAATAATTTATCTCCTTTTGGTAATCAGTTGGTACAAAAGGGCTTTATTGATGGCGACAAAATGCAAAAAGCTCTGGCAGAGAGCCGTAAAACAGGACGCTCCTTAGTAGATGTCATCGAATCGGCTACAGGGAAACAGCTACCGCCAGACTTATTACGACAGTATAAAAAACATCATCTATTTGAGCTTAAGGTTCTTTATGGCGTAGAGTCAGTAGACCCCGAATTAGAAGCAGACCGCCTAAATGATAATCAGATGGGGGAATTGATTAATTCTTTGATTCCTCTAGATATTTGTCGTCGTTATCGACTGATTCCTCTACAAAGAAAAGAAGCCGAAAAACCGATCTTAGTCGTGGCGATGGTAGAGCCTGAGAATTTGGAGGCGCAAGACGACCTCAATCGCATTCTCAGACCGAAGGGAATTGGCGTTGAGCGACAGGTCATTACTCAATCTGACTATCAACAGCTGATCGACCGCTTCTTGGACGAACAGGTCAAACAAGAAACTGCCAAGAAAAAAGAAGTCAATGTTGACGTTACTTTAGAATTAGACAATTTCGATTTTAATTTAGAAGAAACAGACGATGAGGTAGCCGACGATCTAGGAGCAGCTAACGAAGCTCAGGCAGCACCAATTATTACCCTGGTTAATAAAATTTTAGCCAAAGCTTTGCAGGACGGAGTTTCCGATATACACGTCGAACCCCAAGAAGAAAGCTTAAAGATTCGCTATCGCAAAGACGGGGTTTTGCAGCAGCCTTTCGATCCGATGCCCAAAAAGATCATTCCTGCTGTGGTGGCTCGGTTTAAGATCATGGCAGATCTTGATATTGCCGAAAAAAGACTGCCCCAGGATGGTAAGATTCGCCGTATGTTCCAGGGACGAAAGGTGGATTTTCGGGTTAATACCTTACCCAGTCGCTACGGAGAAAAGGTCGTACTGCGAATTCTCGATAATTCAGCTACTCAATTAGGTCTAGACAAACTGATCTCCCACGAAGCGACCTTAGAGGTGGTTAGGGACATGGCAAAACGTCCCTTTGGCTTAATCCTAGTCACTGGACCCACTGGTTCTGGTAAATCTACTAGTCTCTATTCGGTATTAGCAGAACGAAACAGTCCTGATATTAACATTAGTACCGCCGAAGACCCGATTGAATATTCTTTAGACGGCATTACCCAAGTACAGGTGATTCGTGAAAAAGGCATGAACTTTGCCTCAATTCTGCGAGCTTTTCTACGGCAAGATCCCGATGTAATTCTAGTGGGTGAGACTAGAGACTCGGAAACCGCTAAGACCGCTATTGAAGCAGCACTAACAGGACACCTGGTATTAACTACCTTACACACCAACGACGCAGCAGGTGCGATCGCTCGTTTGGATGAAATGGGTGTCGAACCATTTATGATTTCTGGAGCTTTGGTTGGCGTGTTGGCACAAAGGCTAATGCGTCGAGTCTGTGGTGAGTGTCGCGTAGCATACAATCCTACCCACGAAGAATTATCCAGATTTGGTTTGTCGGCTTCGGCAGAAGAGGAAATCGTTTTTTACAAAGCCAATAAATTGGATGCGGAACAAATTTCTCAAGCCAAAGCCAACGGTAGCCTTTGCCCCAAATGTAACGGCGTGGGCTACAAAGGACGGGTTGGGGTTTACGAGGTAATGCGTAACTCAGAAAAACTCCAGTCTCTAATCAACGAGGGAGCTAATACCGATCGCATCAAAGAAGTTGCGGTGGAAGAAGGCATGATTACCATCTTGGCATACAGCTTGGATCTTGTAAAAGAAGGTCACACCACCCTAGAGGAAGTAGAGCGGGTAACCTTTACCGACTCTGGTTTGGAAGCGGAGTTAAAAGCCAAGCGAAAAAGCGGTCTGACCTGTCGCACCTGTAGTGCAGAGCTACAGCCTGAATGGTTGGATTGTCCCTACTGCATGACTCCCCGTTTTAGTTGATGCAAGTTCTAGTAAATATAGCTCGGTAATTTAAGAAATTTTAAAAGATCGGAGGAAATTATGGATTTAATGATTGAAGATTTGATGGAACAGTTGGTGGAAATGGGTGGCTCGGATATGCACGTCCAGGCTGGCGCACCAGTATATTTTCGGATCAGCGGGAAATTGACCCCTATTGGAGATGCTCTGAGTCCCCAAGAGTGCCAAAGATTGATTTTTAGTATGCTCAACAATAACCAAAGAAAGGAACTAGAGCAGCACTGGGAATTAGATTGTTCTTATGGGGTCAAGGGTCTGGCACGTTTTCGGGTCAATGTTTACAAAGAGCGAGGATGTTATGCAGCTTGTTTGCGGGCATTGTCCTCAAAAATTCCCAATTTCGATCAGCTAGGTTTGCCCGATGTAGTTAGAAGAATTACCGAAAGACCACGGGGGCTGGTTTTGGTTACGGGACCGACGGGTTCGGGTAAAACTACCACCCTAGCAGCCATGTTGGACTTAATTAACCGTACAAGAGGCGAGCATATTTTAACTGTAGAAGACCCAATTGAATATGTCTTTGACAACGTTAAAAGCCTATTCCATCAACGACAAAAAGGCGAGGATACCAAAAGTTTTGCCAATGCCCTTAAAGCTGCCCTACGGGAAGATCCAGACATCATTCTGGTAGGGGAGATGCGGGATTTGGAAACAATTTCTTTGGCAATATCCGCAGCAGAAACGGGACACTTGGTTTTTGGTACGCTGCACACCAATTCCGCTTCGGGAACGGTAGATCGGATGATCGACGTTTTCCCCGCAGGTCAACAGGCACAAATCAGAGCCATGTTGTCCAACTCCCTAATTGCTGTGTTTAGTCAAACCCTAGTGAAAAAGAAAAATCCTAAGCCAGGAGAATTTGGGCGTGTCATGGCGCAGGAAATCATGATTGTCAATCCTGCGATCGCCAACTTGATTCGTGAAGGTAAAGCAGCTCAAGTATATTCGGCAATTCAAACGGGGGCGAAGATGGATATGCAGACTATGGAGCAAGCTCTAGCCAATTTGGTCAAAAAAGGCATCGTCAGTTTAGAAGAAGGAATTGCCAAAAGTGCCAGACCAGATGAACTACAGCGCCTTGCAGGAGCTGCTGCTGGCATGGGCATGATGACTAATCCTAAGTCAAAAACCAATGTCAAACGTCGTTAATCGCTATTTAACTTAACTATTTCTTATTAGCAACCTAGTTATTAGTTTTATCTATGTCTATCTACGTCGCAAAAGTTAAAGATCATTCAGGTAAAGTATTCAAAGAAAAGATCGAAGCTGCTTCTCCCGAACAAGCTCGTCTAGTATTAAAGAATAGATACGTTGCCGTTGGTAAAGTTAACAAATCTAGTTTTGAAATCGATCTTTCCCAGCTAGAGCTAGCTTTAGCCAAAGTAACCGTAAAAGACAAAGCGGTTTTTTCGCGTCAGTTTTCCGTAATGGTAAACGCAGGGGTAGCCATTATTCGCGCCCTAGGTATTCTGTCGGATCAAGCACCCAACCCCAAACTAAAAAAATCTCTGCTGGCTATCAGTGCCGAAGTGCAGCAGGGAACTAGTTTATCTGAGGCGATGAAAGACCATCCCGAATGTTTTAATAATCTGTATGTTTCGATGGTGGAAGCTGGTGAAGCTGGTGGGGTATTGGATGAAGTGTTGATGCGACTTTCCAAACTTCTTGAAGACATGGCAAGGTTACAAAACCAAATCAAATCAGCCATGGCTTATCCCGTCACGGTGGGTATTTTTGCTGTAATTGCCTTTTTAGGAATGACTATTTTCTTGATTCCTGTTTTCGGCGGAATTTTTGAATCGTTGGGGGCAGAATTACCCCTGCTGACCAGAACGATGCTGATAATTAGCGACATTCTTCGTAGTTGGAAAGTACTGATTCCCGTGGTCGTGTTTGTGGTGGTCAGCTTTTTGGTTCGCACCTACTATAAAACTACCGCAGGACGCTTACAAATAGACGGATTAATGCTTAAGGTGCCGTTATTTGGCGACTTGAATGAAAAAATTGCTGTCGCTCGTTTTTGTCGAATCTTTGGGACTTTAACTCGTTCTGGGGTTCCCGTATTGCAGTGTTTTGATATTGTCTGTGACACCATCGGTAATCAGGTAATTGTCAATGCAGTGCAGGCAGCTAAAAAAGACATTCAACAGGGAGGAATGATTTCTCTGGCAATTCAAAAAGAAAATGTTTTTCCACCTCTATCAATTCAAATGATTAGTATTGGTGAAGAAACAGGTGAATTAGACGGCATGATGGAGAAAGTCGCCGACTTTTATGAAGATGAGGTAGAACAAGCGGTTAAAGCTCTTACTAGTATGATCGAGCCGATTATGATGGTAGGTATTGCTTTGATGGTCGGTACAATCCTGCTTTCGATGTATCTGCCAATGTTCTCGATCTTCGATCAGTTAGCTTGATTTTTTAGAGCTATTACCACACTATGTCTGTTAAAAAATCTGACTATGAGACTTTGTTGGCAGAATACAGTACTCGTAGCGGGGCGATCGCTTTACTCAAGCAGTATCGCCCTTACCTCGAAGCACTACCTAGTATTCGCAGACCAGAACAAAGTTTGATTACTATTCCCCTTCCTGTAGTCCGCATCCGCCAACCAGAATTAACCTCAAGTAATCCTTTGCAAGCCAAAACACCTCGTGTTGCCACTTCTCTCCCCTGCGACCTGGAAATTTTGATGTGCGACCCAGAGTGGAAAATAAAGCTGGGTACGGAAATTATTGTTTTTATCCATCGTCCCGAAGAAGATTTTTCCGACCTAATCGAGCGCTGGCGTAAAACTCAAGTTTATCTGGATCGAGACTATGAATGGTTGATGCCACCCAATGAACAGCACATGATTAGCGAAGCAGCAGAGGAAATTAGCCCGCTATTTGTGGTTTTTCAAGGCACGAGCGATCGCATCAAACAAGGCTTGACTGGTGCAGGTTTTCCCTTTGTCTTACAGTCTCTAAATATTTCTGAAGAGTCAGAGATTGGTGAAATGGTATCGGATTTCGATTAAAAACCGAACTACAAAAAACTAGGTGAGAAATACTGAGATTAACTAGCGGTATTTCTCACTTTGGGTCTTAAATTCAAGTCAAATGTCTGTGCTTCTTAATGGGGGTAATTACCTGGACGAGCATTGCCATCCGAACGAGGTTGAATTACTCCATAGCCACCATGGTTGCGAATATAAATAACGTTGATTTCATTAGTTTCGCTATTGAGGAACATATAAAAATCATGGTCTACTAGCTGAAGCTGTTCTAAGGCTTCTTGAACCGTCATTGGTGGCATAGTAAAGTATTTGCTTCTGACTACCTCTGCGGGTAATTGAGGAGTGCGATCGCTATTTAGTTCGGTAACTTCAATCGGGCTTTCGCTGTCTTCTGCTACTTCTTGGCGTATTTGAGCATGGGAATTTTTCGAGAGGTGCTTTTCTTTGTATTTGCGTAGCTGACGCGCAATCTTGTCTGCAACCATATCGATACTTGCATAGAGATTTTCGCTGCCTTCTTGAGCGCGAATTACCGTACCGTTGGCAAATACCGTAACTTCCGCCTTATGTTTTCTTTCGATCCGTGAGTTGCGAGCTACAGACAAATGAACATCCACCTTCCCAGTTATATTCTGAAAATGCTTGACTGCCTTGTTCAGTTTCTGTTCGACATAATCATGAATTGATTCTGTGACTGCAATGTTGTTTCCTTGGATCAAAAGCTTCATATTCGCTACTCCGTAATATACAGTACAAAAGCCAATAAAAATGTATAGAACCCTGCTGCGAAGCTATGGTGGGATATATAAATCGTTCAACCTAAAAAAGCTCACTCTTATTAGTTATAATAAGTAGCGTTTGTTACTTTTTTGATCTAATAATGTATTTTCTATCAGGTATTTTTGAGTATCATCTTTAGCTATATTTTCTACTATCAATTGAACCTAACTTAGAATACCTGCTGAGCAATTGCCAAAAATTAATTAGATTATTGGGTTGAAATTTGACTTATATTAATTTACAACCTACTGATTTTGATTTCAGTCTATAAAGATAGTTTGCAGCTTGGTTTATTCCTGACAATTTCCTCTAGTAATGCCGTTTCTTTAATAGCTTTATAGCTTTAACATTAACACTTTGTATCCTAGAAAACATCAAAAAATGCGTAATTTTTATGTTCTGTTACATTGTTTGACATTTATTAAACTAGGCTAGCAATATGCTACAGAGTAAAAGATATTGTGTATTAGATAATCAAAAAATAGTCAAGTATAGTGAGGCTTGGGAGTATCAGCGATCGCTAGTAGCCCAAAGAATTGACAATCCCGAACTAAATGATGTTCTAATTTTATTGGAACATCCTCCTGTATATACTTTGGGAACTGGTTCGACAGAAAATTTCTTAAAGTTCGATCCACAAACGAGTAATTTTGAGATTCATCGTACTGAAAGAGGTGGCGAGGTTACCTATCACTGTCCCGACCAGTTAGTAGGATATCCAATTATTAATTTGCGCTACTATCAGCAAGATTTACATTGGTATCTCAGACAGTTAGAGAGTGTCATCATTAATACCGTTGCCAATTATGGACTACAAGCCTATCGCATCCCCGAACTTACGGGAGTTTGGTTAGCAGGCAAGAAAATTGCAGCGATTGGCATTAAGGTTCGTCGTTGGATTACCATGCACGGTTTTGCGCTCAACGTTTGTCCCGACATGAGTGGATTTCAACGCATCGTCCCCTGTGGTATTGCCGATAAGCCAGTAGGAAGTTTAAAAGAATTTGTTCCCGATATTACGGTGGACAGAGTGCGAACCGATCTGGCAAAGGTTTTTGCTGAAGTTTTTCAAGTCGAACTGGTTGAACTGGCAGACATAGATCGAGTTAAATAGTGAAGACTATTATTTATTAATCTTTATTTGAGATACTACCAATGAATCGAGCATCTCTTCAGCCAATCGCTCAATATCCCTGGAAAAATATCCGCTTAATCGCTACAGATATGGATGGTACGCTCACCCAAGGGTCGAAATTTGATTCTAGGTTATTAGAAATTTTAACTAGACTGTCTGATGTAGGAATAGATGTTCTGGTTACTACTGGAAGATCTGCTGGGTGGGTTCAGGCGATCGCCACTTATTTACCTATAGTTGGAGCAGTTGCCGAAAACGGTGGCTTACTTTATTGGAATCATGATGCTCAACCAAATTTGATTAGCTTGGGAAATATCGAACAACATCGTCAGCAGTTAAGGCGAGTATTCGGTCTACTTCAAACCAAGTTTCCGCAGTTAACAGCATCATCGGATAATCGCTTTCGGCTTACTGATTGGACATTTGAGGTAAACAATTTAAGTCCGACTGAATTAGAACAGATCGATTTTGTCTGTCAGTCTGAAGGTTACGGCTTTACTTACAGTACAATTCAGTGTCATATCAAACCGACGTATCAAGATAAAGCTCATGGTCTGAACAAAATTATCTCCCAGCATTTTCCCCACCTTAAACCACAAGAATTTATTACCGTTGGCGACAGTCCTAATGATGAATCTCTATTTAACCAAGATGAATTTCCGCTGTCTGTAGGTGTAGCTAACGTGATGGAATATCGCGATCGCCTGAAGTATTTACCCGCTTATGTGACATCTAAATTCGAGAGTGAAGGGTTTTGTGAACTGGCTGAATTAATAGTAAGTCAGCGTAAAAATTGATGTTTTTATCTAAGTACAGGACAAGAATAGAGATTAGATAAGTCCACAGATAAACACAGATAAACGCAGATGGTTGGTTTGCTGACCATCTAGTTCTAGGCTTTTTGATGAGCTTTAGATAGGGATTTACCTGCGTTCTCAATTTATTGCACTATTGTTGTAGAGCGTAAGATCGCAATATCTGTCTTCAGCTATTTATCCGAAATAGAAAGACTATATTACCTACCTACTTCTCCAGAAGCCAAAGCGGGAAATCTAACAAGATAGAATGGCGGTTGAAAGTCATTTTCTCCGTTGTTGAGTGGTGGAGAATTTTGCAGTTGGCTGACGGTGACATAAACGTAATTATCGGGACTGAATGCCATGCCATCAGTCCAACTTAACAACTCATCATCTTGGTATAGAGTTCGATATTCACCCGTCTCATCTACCACTCCAATCGCATTATCGGTAATGGAGGTAAGATAAACGTTGCCCGCACCGTCTATGGTAATACCATCACAGATTGGCTTGTCGCCATAGCGTTCTACTCGACTCGATAGTTCTTCAGCACCAAGAGATTCATCTAATAGGTCTTCGGTAGCGATGCGATATAAAGATCTGCCACTCATCGGTCCGTAGTAAACCCATTGGTTATCTGGATCGATGGTGATTGGATTCACACCGATTCTAGCTGGTTCTCCTCCCACATTAATTACGCGCTCGTCTACTATCAGCGGAATATTTTCGGGACGAGTTGAAACATCTCCCTCTAATACTCTGCGAGAAAACCCTGTATAGAGATCGACGACGATCAAAGCTGAATCATCACCACTGGCAGTATCGGTAATGTAAATCGCATTATGCTCTAAATCGACAGCCAGGTCGTTCAAAAAAGGACTATCGGCAATAATTGGTCGTGGGAGATAGATCACGCGATCTAGTTCGTCATTTTCTGTATCCCAGCCAACCAGCTTACCTGGTTCTCCCTCTCCTGCACTGCGATCGAGCAGCCAAACAATACCCTCTTGGTCAGAACGAAGTCCCAAAACCGTATGTAAACCCACGCCATTTTCATTCGGTTTACTACTCCACGCTTGATTGGGAAAAGGAATCACGCTGCCATCTTCTAATACTTCTACTACCCGTAAAGGCGCGCCGTAAAATTGATGCTGACTCATAATTAGTCTGCCTTCAGGTGTAATGGCAAGATTACCTGGAGGATGTTCGGCAGAAAATTCGGCGACTATTTCTAGATCTTCTGGTTGGGCGATCGCAGGATAATGAACATTTAGGGATGACCAAATTGCTATAGTTGCTATAGATAGCAAACCATAGAAAAAAAGTCCCAAGTGCCGACGCAAAATTCGACTAAAGCTGCTCATATTAAGTAATGGTTGATCTGTAAGCGAATATTATCAAATACTTCCAGCAAATTCTTGACAGGCTGCTAACAAATCTTGATGTAGTTCTGGGGTGTTCGCTACAATTGCGCCATCATAACTATAATCTTTGCAGGCAGATAAAGGAGGCAGAGGTAAACCATCTAACCCCGTTACCCTACAGCCATTTTCTCGTGCCATAAAAGCTAGGGCTGCGCTATCGATAAACTTACCTCTTTTGGTAATCCAGCCAATTAGATCTCCTGAAAATATACCATTATAGTTGGGAAACTGGATTGAAGAGGAATAACAATTTTCGATATCAATTACTTTGTATTTATCTGGTAACGCAGGTTTTAAGTGTGCCATGCCCCAACCCAAAAGTATTGCTGGCTGAGGATTACATATTTGCAAGGGGGTACAATCCTTTAAGTCTTGATCTAAACTTCCTCGATATACTCCCCGATCTTTTATTGTGTAGTAATAACAGTGTTGAGCGGGAGATATGGCAATTACCGCTTCATAACTATCTTCATGGAGAATGCTCAAGATGATTTGATAATTGTCATGACCATCTAAATAGTATTTAGTGCCGTCAATCGGGTCTAAGGTAATTAAATAATTGTTGGTGTCTAATTCAGTAGCAGAAAAATATTTAGTATTGCGAGATTGCTCGTATTCTTCACCATGAAAAGCCAGATTAGGGTAAGTTCCTAGCAAGGCTACCTCTACCAAGGTCTGGATCGAAAGATCGGCATCGGTTAAGGCTGCTGCTAAGATATTGCTTCCCGAATCTTTAGCTGGTAAAGAAGTGATTTTGGATTGAATCTGTCGTGCATAACCCGCAGCTACTCTTAAATGTGGCAGTAAAGTTTGCAGTATTTCATCAGGAGAAGGCTGGGCAGGCATATAGAAGTTAGATTTAGACTGTTTTTATGGTTGTTTAATCCTAAAATTTTATATTTAATAGCAGATTAAATAAATACATTAAGGGCTGACAGAAAATAGAGACTAGAGCCTGTATGATAAAAACTTTATACCATTGGCGATCGCCTATCAACTAGTTTTTAGCGATTAATTCGCTAGTATTTATTTAAATTTAATCTTAGATCGATGTGGACAGAGATTACTCAAGCGATTATTCAAGCAACAGAAAAAGATTTTGCGATCGCCGATACGAGATCGGTTAGCGGTGGCTGTATCAATCAAGGCTATAAGATAAGCGGTAATAATACAAAATATTTCGTCAAGCTCAATCAGGCTTCCCAGGTAGAAATGTTTGCAGCCGAGGCTTTAGGCTTGAAGCAAATGTATGCTACCCAGACAATTACCGTACCGCAACCAATCTGTTGGGGAACGGCAGCTAATTCTAGTTATATTGTCCTGCAATGGATCGATTTAGGACGGGGAAACGATCGCAGTTGGACTCAAATGGGTCATCAATTGGCAGCAATGCACCGCGAGGGAACAAGAGATCGCTTTGGCTGGGAACGCAATAACACGATTGGTTCTACTCCCCAAATCAACACCTGGACGGATAACTGGGCTGATTTTTTTGCCGAACATCGCATCGGTTATCAGCTAAAGTTAGCTAAACGTCGTGGGGGAGGTTTTGCCGATACCAATAAAGTAGTCGGTGCAGTTAGAGATAGACTGACAGATAGGCAGCCTGAAGCGTCTTTAGTTCATGGCGATCTCTGGTCGGGTAATGCTGCCATCGCTGCTGATGGTTCTCCCGTAATTATCGACCCTGCTACCTATTATGGCGATCGCGAAACCGATCTTGCCATGACAGAACTGTTCGGCGGTTTTCCTGCTGCTTTTTATCGTGGTTATAACGAAGCCTGGCAATTAGATAGGGGTTATCAACAACGCAAAAGTATCTATAATCTCTATCACGTCTTGAATCATTTCAACCTCTTTGGTGGGGGATATGCCAGTCAAGCCAAAAGAATCATCGGGCAGCTAATCTAAGTCACCGTTACACCGCCGTCCCCATTCGAGGATAAATAAAACGACGGTGCCTGCGGTGACCGCATTCCGCGGTCATAAGTTAACCCAATCTCAAGGGTTTCCATAAAGTGCGACAATAATTAGACATCATATGCCGTCTAATTTCGCCAATATGACAACTGCGATCGCCACTCAACTAAAATCGATTATCGATCCTAATACAGTAGTCGAACTAAAAGATGCCGATATCTACTGGCAGAACAAGATAGAACGGACAATAGTAGGAGATAGCAAGCCATATCTATTGTTTCCTCCAACGATAGATACTTTGGCAGAGATCGTCCAACAAGCAGCCCTACAGCAATGGCGCATTCTAATTTGCGGTAATGGCAGTAAATTAACTTGGGGTGGATTGAGTAGCAACATTCAGTTGGTAATTAGCCTGCAAAAATGCGATCGCCTAATCGAACACGCGGTAGGAGACTTGACGGTAACTGTAGAAGCGGGAATGAAGTTAGCCGACTTGCAAACCCTGTTGCGATCGCAGAATCAATTTTTACCAGTCGATCCTAGTTATCCTGAAACTGCTACTTTGGGGGGAATTGTTGCCACCGCCGATACGGGAAGCTGGCGACAGCGTTACGGTGGCGTTAGAGATTTGCTACTAGGAATATCCTTTGTTCGCGCCGATGGCAAGATTGCCAAAGCAGGAGGCAGGGTAGTCAAAAACGTGGCGGGTTATGACCTAATGAAATTATTTACGGGTGCTTACGGTACGTTAGGCATTATTACCCAACTTACATTTAAAACTTTTCCCCTACCTGCCACTTCTCAGACTCTATTATTGAGAGGAAAAGCCACGCAAATTGCACAAGTCGTACAAACGATACGCAATTCGGGTTTAACACCCACTGCCATAGATTTACTCTCGGCTTCGGTAGTTCGACAACTAGAATTAGGTGAAGATCTGGGCTTAATCATACGCTGGCAGACTATTCCCGAAAGCATCGAACAACAACAAGAACGAGTCATGGCGATCGCTAAAGAGTTAAATTTAACTGAAAAAGTTTATCGAGATGATGCCGAAACCGAACTAGGGCATAAATTATCTGTCATAACCAGCCTGCCCAGTTCCAATTCCGCCGTTACCTGCAAGATAGGAATTGCTCCCAAAGCTGCCGTAAATTTTCTACAATTAAAACAAATTATCGAGGGCAATGTTACCGTTAGAATTCATGCAAGTAGTGGTATCGGACAACTACAGCTAGATAGTGCCGATGAGCGAGTTATTTCACAGCTGCGATCGTTTTGTCAGCAAAACCAAGGCTTTCTGACTATTCTCGATGCGCCCAAAGCACTCAAGCAAACCGATATTTGGGGATATTCGGGTAACGCCCTCAAAACCATGCAGGCGATTAAAAATCAGTTCGATCCACAAAACATCCTAAATCCAGGTCGCTTTTTAGTCTAGTAGATAAGAACCAACTCAAAATAAATCCAATTTTTTAATAAACAAGAGCTATTAGCTTTTAGATATTAGCTTTTAGCTAGATCATCGATAATTCCTCAATATAATACAGAGCAACTTATAAAATGACTAATTTTGATGCTAAAAACCCACCCAAGCAAGAATTAATAGATGCCTGCGTTCATTGTGGGTTCTGTCTTGCTACCTGTCCCAGCTATCGAGTCATTGGTAAGGAAATGGATTCTCCTAGAGGCAGAATTTATTTGATGGATGCCATTAACAAGGATGAGGCAACTATAGATACGACAACCTCTCAGCATTTCGATTCCTGTTTGGGCTGTCTCGCCTGTGTGACTACCTGTCCGTCTGGAGTGCAATATGACCAATTGATTGCTGCAACTCGCCCTCAAATTGAAAGAAATCAACCCCGCAGTTTGGCGGATCGCTCGATTAGGGCTTTAATCTTTAATCTGTTCCCCTATCCCAACCGTTTGCGTATTTTACTGCCTCCCCTCTGGCTGTATCAGAAATCTGGCTTACAACAGCTAGTCAGAAATATAGGCATACTAAAGAAATTCGCGCCTCGCTTGGCAGCGATGGAGGCAATCTTACCGTCAATTACGTCTTTAGCACCCCAGAATAATTTACCCCAAGTCATACCTGCCCAGGGCGAAAAACGCTATCGGGTGGGGATGATTCTCGGCTGCGTACAACGATTGTTCTTTTCTCCCGTCAACGAAGCTACAGCTAGGGTGTTGACTGCTAATGGTTGTGAAGTTGTAATTCCCCCCACTCAGGGCTGTTGTGCTGCTTTACCCGCCCATCAAGGACAAGAGGCGCAGGCACAGGCTTTAGCCAGACAGATGATTGACAGCTTTATCGATAAAGATTTGGATGCAATTATCATCAACGCTGCTGGTTGTGGACATACTCTTAAAGAATACGGTCATATTTTAGCTGATGACCCCGAATATAAACAAAAAGCCGAAGAATTTGCCAGCAAAGTCAAAGATGTTCAGGAATTTCTAGCTGGGATTGACTTAACCGCCGAACTGCATCCTCTATCATCGGCAGAATTGACTCTGGTTTATCAGGATGCCTGTCATCTATTACACGGACAGAAAATCAGCCTACAACCCCGTCAACTGCTGAGAAAAATCCCAGGGGTTAAACTGCGCGAACCGATGGATGCCAGCTTATGCTGTGGTAGTGCGGGAATTTATAATATGTTGCAGCCAGAAACCGCCGACGAACTGGGCAGACAAAAAGCGAACAATTTAATTAATACTGGTGCAAACGCGATCGCTTCACCAAATCCTGGCTGTTCTTTACAGATTAAAAAACATCTTGAGTTGAAAGGTTCGGATGTCACAATATTCCATCCTGTAGAGTTATTAGATTATTCTATTCAAGGGAAGCAGATTTAGTCTTCTGGATTGTACGGCTATCTCTGGCTAGGTATTGATAAAGTCCACAGATGAACACAGATAGCCTATAGTTTGTGCTGCCCAGTTCTCTGTTAGATATAATAGAACCCACATTTTGCGAGTTGCATTATTCTTCTAAAGAATTTCAATTCATTATCTATGATCCTGCCAATTTTAGCGATCGCGCTACTGAGTAAGAATCCTTACTTATCAAAACTTCTAATATATCCCTCACTAACCAGGAAGTTTTGTCGCATTATTTTGATTGTTACTGGTATTCTACGTCTGTGCTGCCAAAACCAAAAGCGCATTCAAGATCGATGCTGCTGCGGGAGAACCGCCTTTTCTGCCTTTGATCGAGATTTGCGGTACGTCTAACTTAGCTAGGGCTTGTTTGGATTCAACTACGGAAACAAAGCCCACGGGAACACCGATAACTAGTCCTGGCGTAGCTGTAGAATTAGATAGCTGCTGAGAAAGTGCCAAAAGCGCGGTAGGTGCATTGCCGATGACATAAATAGCCTGGGGATATCGCGACCAACATCTAAGTATGCCTGTTTCCGTACGGGTTTTTCCTGGTTCGGCTATCTGTGCCTGTTCCACCGCACTAATAATTGGGTTATTAAAAGTTTTGGCAACTAAATTGCGAATGCCTTGTTTTACCATCGTCACGTCGGTTACGATAGGTATTCCTTGTTTGAGGCTAGCAATACCAGAGTCGATCGCCCCAGGACTAAAGCGCAGTAGCCTGAGATAGTCAAAATCCGCCGTGGCATGAATTACCCGTCGGGCGATCGCATATTCTTGAGGATTGAGATTGTGTTCTCCTACTTCGCGATCGATAATTGCAAAGCTTTGCTCGACAATCGGATGGTTTAGCTCGTTCAATACTTATTACTTATTACCTATTACTTATTACTTTCCCATAGCAGTACTACCCGCCAAATTCCACTACCGCCCAATCAGCTTCCCGATCGTATTGAGTCATATTTTCAAACTTACGCAGCTGCGCTTGTTGGATAATAAATTCTGGTAGTTCGCTTTCAACCAGGCGATCGTTGATTTGCGACAGTACAATACAAAGGCGATCGCGATTTAGACTGTCGGGTATATTATTAAAATATCCTAGAGTAATATGAGCTGTTAGATCGTATTGTTGCTCGATTCCCAATCCAATTAATCCTGCATTTTGATAAAGCGCACGTCTTAACTTTACTACTGACTGATAGCTTTCTTGGTCTTTTGGTACCAAACAAGCCATAATTGCCCTTGGTCTAGTGACAAGTCCCCATAATTGCCAAGCAAGAGATTGGTTACTAGATTCAGCATGATACTGTTGAAAACTAGCTGCAACTTGTTGTCGTAATTCTTCGTCAAATTTCGGGTTGGCTGCCACTGCTTGACGATAACTCTCATCCCAGATTAAATCTGCTAGGGTGAAATGAAAGCTTGCTGGTGGTAGGGGAATAAAAAAGTCTGCTCCCAGCTGTTGAGATATTTGTCGTTGTAAAGTCTCTATTTGACGGTAAAAATTATCATTAGCTGTATCTTCCCCCGCAAGTGGTGTAATTACACTGTAACCAGGAAACGAGGTTGGTTTACCATCAGCAAACTTGGGGGAATGTTGAATACTTTGCAATTGCATTGCACAGGCACTAGGCAATGTTAATCTTGCAACTCGGTTGATATAGTCTTGATATGATTCGTCCAATCTAATTTACCTCTAATTTAATTATTCTTTCTAGAAAACTTGGCGTGAAATTGCTTTTGCTGATAATTTAAGTGCATTATGTTTATTGTGCCGTTTATATCACAGAATTTCATCCAAACTTTAATTAAATGGTTCTAGCAAATCCACAGCTTACCAAATTAATTATAGAAAAACGAGATCTGAGGTTTGCTTAGTACACCGATTGAGAGGTGGAGATTATAGACTAAAAATTAAGAATAGCTATTGGTACTTGATTCTTTTGACTTTTGAAATATTATTTGTGATCTAATTGCCAAATAAAAAGCACCGTCGTAATTGACGATGCTACTGAGGTTTCGGCTGATAACCGATTAAATAATTTTAAATTTGCGTAGACCGAAGTATAGTCCTAAAGCAATCCCCGTATACAAACCCATAATTAATAAAAAAGCGATCGCGCCACCCATTTAAGATCTCCTTTTAAGATTTTTTAAATTATTGTCACTAGTTATTTTACCCGATTGCCTGAAACTATAAACAATTCTTAACTGGCGAGCGGAACGATTCGGGCTTCAGTTTTTTGTAATATAAAGCAAGACCAGCGTATGTATGACAACGATCGCAGTCAAAAATCTAAATTACGATTAAGCTCAAGGATGAGAGTAAAAACCAGAATTTTAAAATATGAAAAATATCTTGCAATGCTATGCAATTCTGGGGATAAAGCATACTGCTACGCCTGAAGCAACTAGAAAAGCTTACCGCAATATGGCTAAGGTTTGGCATCCAGACCGCTATGTTAATAATCCTACATTGAAAGCTAAGGCTGAGATTGAAATAAAAAAAATAAATCAAGCCTATGAAGCTATTAAAGTTTATTTGGCAAACAAAGTTGAGGCAAAGGTCGAGCAAGATCTTAGTTCCCCTCAAAGAGCGAAATTTTCTAGAAAGCAAAATTCACCTGAGTCTTATTATCAACAAGGTGTGACTTATGCCGAGCAAGAAAATTACGAAGCTGCTTTAAATAGTTTTGCTCAAGCTATTAAATTAAATGCGGATTATTTAGAGGCATATCAGTACCGCGGGTTTATTTTATCCAAGTTAGGTTATAAGCTTCGCGCAGATGCAGAATTTAAAAAGGCTCATCAAATCAGAGTAAAAAATACTAAAAAATCTTATGAGCGTCAATATACGCCTCAAGCATACAATGCTCCACACTACACTGCCTCAGCTACAGTCAAAACACAAACTAGTCGCCCATTACAGTATCAACACACTATCTTAGCCGATCGTCAATCCGTTGAACGTATTGCTATCAGTAAAAACCAGACCTTCGCTAGTGTCAGTAATGAAGAGATTAAGCTCTGGCAGTTAAACTCAGGTCAGAGAATTGGCACACTCCAAGGTCATACCGATCGAGTCACCTGTTTGATTATGAGTCCTAGTGGTCAAACTTTGATCAGCGGTAGCAAAGATAAAACCATTAAATTTTGGGACTTGAGAGAGAAAAAAATAATTCGGACTTTGGGTGGATATTTTAACGGTCATCTCAGTAAAGTTGTTGCTTTAGCAATTAGTCCCGATAACCGAACTTTGCTGAGTTGCGGTACAGATAATTCTCTTAAAATATGGGATGTTCATCAAGCCAGAGAAATTCAAAATATTTCCTTTTCTGCTGCAATAACTTGTTTAGCCTTTAGTCCCAATGGTCAACTATTCTGTAGTGGTGGTTTAGAGCCACAAATCAGAGTTAGAGCTAAAAATGGGCAGGTAATTCGCTCTCTTAATAATAAATCGGGAATATTATCTTTAGCCTTTAGTCCCGATGGCAGACTATTAGCTACAGGAGGATTTAACCGCCAGATAAATATCTGGGATTTAGCTACAGGAAAAGTGATTCAGACTCTTGAAGGACATTCAGATCGGGTATCAAGCGTAATTTTCAGTAACGATGGACAAACCTTAATTAGCAGTAGCTGGGATCAAACGATCAAACTTTGGGAACTTACTACAGGGGAAGAGGTAGCTAGTATTGAAGCTCATGCTGCCAAAATCAATACTATGGCGATCGCCTCTGACAATCGAACTTTGATTACTGGTAGTAGCGACCGCACGATCAAACTTTGGCAATGTAATTATTTAGCTAACAAAAATTTATATCAAACAGTTGGTTAATTTAAACAATAACTAAAACCGCTAGTTTTCTGATTGCGATCGTTACTCTCTACCATAAATTCTGACCAGAAGTTTCGCATATATCCTTGCTATATTTCAGTTAACCAGAGCAACTATGAAATATGTAGATCTACAACGAAGATTAAAGCAATATCAAATTGCAGGATTGATTGAAGTCAAACTAAATTCTCCTTTACCAGTTTTGGCAGCAGAATATCGACGTTGTTTAAAATTGGGATTATCTCAAAATGACTTGGAAAGATTAGCTTTAATTAAAAACCGCCAACGTTTAGATCTTATTTCTTGTATAGAAATTTATACCAAACCCGAACAATTTCTCTTGCGGATTATTAAAGCCAAAGCTTATGATTTGGGTAAGGTAGACAATCTCGCAGAATTAAAATTGGCTTTTCCTATTTTTAAACACAAACAATACGACTTTCGTACTAAGGCTTCCTGGTCGCAATGCGTTTCCCTAATCGACAATTTGACTAAAAACTCTCAAGAATTTGAAAAGTTCAAGTTCGATGTTCAAAAATTTATTACTGCAATTAAAAAACAGCAATATTATCAGTTTACAGGAGAAACGGCAGTAGAAGAAGCATACAACGATCTGTCTAATTATATTAGCTGGTGGAAAGGAGCGCAGTGGGAATATACTTTAGCTAACCAAGCCTCAACCTTAGACTTATTAAAAAGAGCTTGGTTAGAACAATATTTAGCACAAAACGACCTTGGGGAAATGCTTAAATATAGCTCAATTGATTAACTAAAACTATATTACATCGATTATTATCATGAATGTGTCTAAACCTATCAGACCACAAAATAGCTTGCAAGAAATTATTCAAATTTGGAAAGATCAAATTATCTGTTTTCCACCTCAAGGTGAAGGATATGATGCCTATTTGGTCGATTCTCAGGGTGATAATTCGATCAATTACATTCATGCTAGTTGTGATGAATTGCGTCATTTGGCAACTAACTATAATTGACTATTAATTAAAATCAAACATAAATATTACGGTTATTTAAAAGAAGCAGTTCTCAATACAATTAAATATGAGGCGACTAGGCGAGCTTTTAGAAAACAGCACGAATGGATACAAGAAAGTTATCAAATATTAATCGAACAAAAAAAGCTTGACACCGAACATCAAGCTACGGAAATCAAGCGACTCAAACAAATCATTGAAGAACAAAAGCAAGAAATAGCCACCATGAAAAGCGAATATCAAGGACAGCTGGCAGTAATTAGGGCAGAAACTTTACTCAAGCACAAAGAAGCAGAAATTGCCGAAAAAGATCGCGAAATTGCTAGATTAAATTGCCAGTTACAGCAAGGCGATCGCGAAATCAATGCTCTTAATTCTGAGTTGAATAAAGGACTCCATGAGTTAAAGCTTAAATACAAAAATTTGATCGCTCAATTTATTCAAGAGCGGGCGAATAAATTAGAGATGGATAGTAAAAATAAAAGTATCCAAACCTGCCAAAATTTATTTAAGAAAGCACAAAAAAGGATTTATTTGTTACAGTGCGAAAACAAGTTTGTTAAGCAGGAAAATCTAAATCTTCGTAACAAAGTCAAAATGCTTAGAGTTTGATTAAGTCGAAAATAGCTTATAGAGCGCAGAAACGAACGGGGCGTGGAGCTATGTTAAGAGGCTACCTTCGGGGCATATCCCAAAGAATTCTTTGAGGATAGTGCTGTTTGCCTTGGTAGAGATAAAACAAGCTTTTTTCGATGACTGATTAATTATTGGTGATTTGCATATCTGAGAAAAATTTTGAAGCGATCGCGGTAGCGTTTTTCTTGTTTGTTTGCTAAAACTGACGTGACTTAGATGACAAAAATATTTTGCTACTTATATAAGTAGTTATAGTTGCCGTTCTCCGAATATTTTTTTTTATTAGTCTCAGTTTTATTACTATCAACTATTAGTAACCTCAAGGCAAATGATTATTAATACCCAACAGACGCTACAGGAAGTAATTCAAAGTTGGAAAGATCGGATTGTCTGCCATCCCCCACGAGGGGAGAGTACATCCGCTTATATTATCGACTCTAATACGGGCGATCGCGTTAAATATATCGAAGCTAACTGTGATAGTCTGCGACACAATGCTACAAACTACGACAGGCTACTAATTGAGATCAAGGCAAAGCATAAAGGAATTTATAAAGAAGCGGTTTTAAATACAATCAAGTATGAAGCTACTAGAAGAGCTTTTAAGGCGCAACACGATTGGATTCATCAGAGCTATCAAGGAGCAATCGAACAGGCAAAAACCAACAATCTCGATCGGCAAATGCTAGTCAAGATCGAATATTTAAACAAGATGGTTACTACCCGCGATCGCGAACTAAAAAAGCTCAAGTCTGAATGTAAAGGTGGTTTAAAAGAACTACAAACCGCATATAAAAAACTACAGCGTCAGTATGCTAGGGAAGTAAAACGTCGCGAAAGACTGGGAATGAGTAACAAAAGTTTGGGGGCTTATAAAGGGCATTTTCGTAGGGCGCAAAAAAAGCTTGCTGTTTTAAAAACTGAGAACAAAGATCTGCGCCAGCAAGTTAACTTACTAGAATTTAAAGTCAGAAAAGTTGAAGGCTAATGATTAACTGACGTTACGCAAAAGCTATAATACTCATCAGAAAATCAATTAAGCTCATCCTACTATTAATATAGATGTTAGTCACCACAACCGACACGATTCAAAACCAAGCCATTGAAGCCTATCTGGGAGTTGTTACTGCCGAGGTAGTTTATGGCACTAACGTTTTACGCGATTTTTTTGCGGGAATCAGAGATACTATTGGTGGACGTACTGGAAGCTACGAAAGGGTATTTGAAAAAGGACAGCAGAAAGCTATTGATGAGCTGATGCAGCGCGCCCAAAAATTGAATGCAGATGCCGTCATTGGGATTGAAATAGATACGGGTACAATCAACGTTGACGATAAAGGCGTACTACTGTTGATCACTGCCACGGGAACGGCAGTCAAACTTGGCTAAATTGAGAGTATCTTGAGTTTTAATTTTGTGCTTATCAAAGATTTAGCCTAGCGGTATGTTTCGCTTTTAGGGTTGCACCTACTCAAGCTAAGATTGACACAAGTTTTTATTAACTGAGCAAAAGATCATGTTGTCTACCAATAGTAATTTGTCTTCACCACCAACTTTCCCCATTCTCAGTCTTCACGTTCATCTTCTTAATAACTATAAGAATTGGCTATTAGCGAGGCTGCATCAGAGTATGGGGACTCATGTTGTAACTTTAAATGCCGAGATGAGCATGATGGCACAAGAAGACAAAGCCTTAAACCAAACTATAAAGACAGCGGACTTGGTTATTCCTGATGGTGCAGGTATTATTATCTATATGCGTCTGCGAGGTCTGAAACATCAACGTTGTCCTGGTATTGAGTTAGCTGCATCTTTAATTGAGCAAATTGGTAAATCTTCTTCTCCTAATACTTTGTGCTTTTTTGGCGGTACTCCTGGAACTGCCGAACAGGCTGCTCAATCTTGGCAGGATAAATTTCCCCAGCTATCGATTCTGACTCAGGATGGATATGTTTCTGGAAAGGCGGAAGCGGAATGGAAAGAAACTCTTAAGATTAAACAACCCCAAGTTATTTTTGTGGGGATCGGAGTACCCCGACAAGAACTATGGATCAAAGAAAATCGCGCTTTGTGTCCCAATTCTATCTGGATTGGCGTAGGTGGCAGTTTGGATATTTGGGCAGGAAATAAAGCCCGTGCGCCAGAATGGTTGAGAAACAACAATTTAGAGTGGTCTTATCGTCTTTATCAAGAACCCTGGCGTTGGCGACGAATGCTGTCTTTACCAAAGTTTCTTTGGCGTTCGTTACTAGCATGAAACAGCCATGAATTTTGCTTGGGGTTTTAAACAAGAATTTTCGCTCTGTCGAACAAGATTCAATAAAATTGTGCTAACGAAAAAGCCGAGACACAAACTATAAATAATTTGGCGATCTCAGCTTTGTTTAATTACAGCTATTGAGATATTGGATAAACAGTTGTCGTTACTGGAGCGATTTTTGTTTAATAGTTAGTCTAACCACTTTGCTTTTTAACTTTTTTGTAGTTATTGAATTGGTGTTAGGAAGTTGCAGCTATTAGCCTTTTAGAAACTAGCAGAATTTTTTATTGGTTTAGTTTCAATAAAGGATTCGGAAGCTAATTCTTGCAAGCCTACCGACTTAAGCAGTTCAGTCCATTTTTCTCGAACCATCGGCTGTTCGGCGATCAAGGCTTCATTTTGTGCCAATACGGATAGAGCGTCGTACCAAAAACCCAAATTGCTGTAGATTTCGGCTTTTTCAACAATACCAGCCGAATCTAACTGTTGTGAAGTTGCCAGATCGATCGCTTTTTGGCGCACCCAGCCCTCAACAACAATGTCGCGAGAACGCTGTTGCTGGTCGCAAATTATCGACAGATACCAATGATAGTTGCGATCGCCCGTTGATGAATTTGAGCGTGTGCTATCGGGAACTTCTATGCTGATAATACCTTTACCTTCGGTAGTTAAATCAGCTTCGTATAATAGCTCGTCTTGTTCGTTACGCAAGACAAATTCTAGAGTTTTTTGACTATTGATTTCAGGCACATAAAAAAATAGCTGTGGAGAAGCCGAAGAACTAATACCTACAGTTTGGTCGGGAATTAGGGCAACTAGATTTTGTTGTTCTGCATTGGCGACACAATTATTTCCGCTTCCTCTGCTTCCTCCGTCTCGGCGGTGAGTTGGTAGTCCGTAATTTGAATTGGTAACTTTACTTGTCCCTTTTTTTTGTTTTGCTATAGCTGAATCTGCAAATCCTAATAAGACGAAATTTAAAACGATTATTAAGCTAAAAAAACTATAAGATTTGCTGGATATAAATTTTATATTTAACATTGCTTGTCAAGTAAAAATTAGTCATGACATATATTAATATCATAAGATTGTCTAAGGCTAAATGTCCAGGTTTGCTAATCTTATTTATACTGAGTTAAACATTAATTGTTTGCAGTAAATATTTAAGTGCTTTTACTGAGAATATATTAAGTCATAAAGATTTTTAAGTATTATTGCTTGATTCTTATTTATCTAACCTAACCAACATTTATGTCCAATGAAATCTATTATTAAAAAATTAACTAATAAACGTGTAAGTTGCGACAAAGCAAATAGCTGGCTGGGTAGTTATATATCATCTTTGCTATTAATAACCGTTTTTATCACTGGTATAGTATTAGGTGTCAGACGTTTGGGAGGTTTGCAAGCCCTAGAATTACTGACCTACGATTGGATGGTCAATCTGCATAACAAAAACGAAGTCGATCCGAGAATATTAGTAGTAGAAATTACTGACAAAGATATCGAGCAATACAATAGTTATCCAATTACCGACAATGTAATAGCCCAACTGCTAAAAAAATTACAGCAGCATCAGCCTAAAGCGATCGGGTTCGATCTTTATCGTGAAGTGGCATATCCTCCAGGAACCGAAGCACTCCGAAAAGAACTGCAAAAAGACAATGTGACTGTAATTCAACTGATTGGAACTGGAGATAATAGTTTATCTGCACCTCCAGGAGTCAAACAGGAACAAATTGGCTTTAATGATGTAGTTATAGATGTCGAAGATAATATATTGCGTCGCAATCTTATGTATCTTCAGTTTGGGGAAGAAGAAACTCAAGAAATGTATTCTTTCGCTTTACGTTTGAGTCTGAAATATTTGGAAGATTATAACCTGGAATTTCAAGTTCATGATGATTCTTTGCAGATTGGATCGGCAATATTTCCCGATCTTAAGGCAAACTCTGGGGGCTATCAAATAGAACCGAGAGAAACTGCTGGCTGGCAAGTCTTAATCAATTATCGTTCTCCGAATATTGCCCATAGAGTCACCCTCTCAGAGGTGTTGGCGGGAGATGTTTCACCCGATTTAATTAAAGATAAAATTGTTCTAATTGGGACGAGCGCACCAAGCGTTAAAGATATCTATTCAACTCCCTATAAAGGTGCTAAAGGTTCTATGCCAGGAGTCATAGTTCATGCACAGATGGTAAGTCAAATTTTGAGCGTTGTACTAGATGATGCGCCATTATTTTGGTTTTGGTCTGAGGGGAGTGAGGTATTGTGGATTTGGATTTGGTCATTGTTGGCATCAGCGATCGCCTGGAGACTAAGACATCCCCTATCGATTATCATTGCGGTGATAGGTAGTATCGGCGGTCTGTGGACAATTTGTTTTGTGACTTTTGCTGCTGCTGGCTGGATTCCTTTTGTTCCTGCTGCTATGGCTCTGGCTATTGCTACTGCTAGCGTCTTGGGTTATCAGGCACTCTACAATTTATTTTATGACTCCTTAACAGGACTACCCAACCGTAGTTTGTTTATTAAACGGTTAAAAGAACTCAAGCAAAGGCGATTTAAATCTAATGGATTTGTTGCTGTGATTTACCTCGATTTGGAGCGGTTTAAATTGATTAATGATGGCTTGGGTTATCAGGCTGGCGATCGCATTTTGATAGCTACCGCGCAACGTTTGCAAGAACAGTTGAATTCCAAGGCGATTCTTGCCAGAGTAGGGGCAGATGAATTTGCGATCGCCTTTAAAACTAATGAAGATACTGTAGAAGCAATTCAAGTAGCCAATAAATTAGAGCGAGAATTAGCTGTTCCTTTTAAACTTAGCGAACAAGAAATTTTTACTTCTGCCAGCATTGGTTTGGTTTTTAATCGACTCCACGAAAATTTTCAGTCTGAAGAACTATTACAGGCTTCCCATACGGCAATGTATCAAGCAAAAGCATCGGGCAAAAGTCAGCATAAAGTATTTGCGACAAAAACCCACGAACAAGCTTTAGAGCGTTTGCAACTAGAAGCAGATTTGAACCAAGCTATTGCTAATCAAGAATTTGAGCTTTATTATCAGCCAATTATTTCACTAACAACAGGGAGCTTAAATGGATTTGAAGCCTTGGTACGTTGGCGATCGCCAAGTCGGGGTTTTGTTTCTCCTGGTGCTTTTATTCCCATCGCAGAGGAAACGGGCTTGATTGTGCCTATGGGAAAATGGATTTTAGAAGCAGCTTGCCGTCAAATGCAGCAATGGCGAGAAAAATATCTCCAAGCAGAATCAGTAATGATGAGCGTCAATCTTTCTAGCAGGCAGTTTGCTCAACCCGATTTGATCGCTCAAATTCAGGAGGCTTTGATTGTCACTCAATTAGAGCCGACAAATCTCAAATTAGAGATTACTGAGAGTATGGTTATGGATAATGTGGAAGATACGATTGTTCTGCTAAACCAGCTCAAAGAATTGAACATCAAAATTAGCATGGACGATTTTGGTACGGGATTTTCTTCCTTTAATTATCTACATCGTTTTCCCACTGACACCCTAAAGGTAGATCGTTCTTTTGTTAGCAATATGAGTCAGGGAGATAAAAACACAGAGATTGTCAACATTATAATTATCTTGGCTCATAGACTAGGTATGGACGTGATTGCCGAGGGAATTGAAACCGAACAGGAAAGAAAAATTTTACAGGATTTTAACTGTGAATATGGTCAGGGTTATTTCTTTGCCAAACCACTATCAGCAAAAGATGCCACCGAATTGTTGGTTCAAAACACTCGATGGGAAGCTCAAAGGGAGCAAGATTGACATCCTCCCAGCGTCTCCGACGCGGGATTCCCTTAAGAATCTAGAGGTTCTACATTCAACGATTCGCCGTTAGACAGCAGGGTTGCCCCAACCGCCCAAGAGGGCAAATCTCCTGTAGCGTACCGCCAGTTGCTCATGGGGGAAACCCCCAAGACCGCACT
>JADEXJ010000029.1 GCA_015207195.1 Pleurocapsales cyanobacterium LEGE 10410 | reverse complement strand
GGTTTTGTTCTTCTCCTAGACAACAAAAAAAGAAAAAACCAAAACCGACTTATGACCCCAAACATCCTCATCGCTCTACTGCTCGTCTTTTACAACAACATAAGCAGTACAAACGTTCACCTTAACAAGGGTACCTTTACCCTCACACTGATAACAAGATTTACGCTCGATATTTGGCTTTGATTGTTTGCTGTTCATCTCAATATTTCTTACCGTAGGGGCAAATAGCCATTCGCCCCCACCTTACTACTTCCGCGCAGTGGTGCGCTAACTATACCCATGTTCTGCTAAAAATGATAGGCTAATTGCCTCTGGTTGTGATGCTGTAGGTAGGCGGTTAGCAACTAGGCGATCGACGTATTTACCTAAGATATCGCTTTCAAGATTTACTAAATTTCCCGATCGCAGATGGCTTAAATTCGTTTCAGCATAGGTGTGGGGAATAACCGCAGCAGAAAACCAACTTCCATCGTCCGCGCACTCGGCGATCGTCAGACTGATACCATTAACCGCAATACTACCTTTGGAAACTAAATAGCGTCCCACGCGATCGCGCCATAGTTCGTCCATCCCCGTGGGCATTCCAAAGCGGATCGTCCACGAGGTAGCACTAGAAACAGATTCAATTAAGCAACCGATACCGTCGATGTGTCCCGTAACGAAGTGTCCGCCAATTTTGCTGCCCATCCGTAGAGAAGTTTCCAGATTGACGTACTTGGCAGCGCGATCGCGATCGCCTAAAGTAGTCCTGGCCAAAGTTTCGGGGGAGGCAGTAGCGATAAAGCCTTGTTCTAATATAGTTTCTACCGTTAAACACACCCCGTCTACAGCTACACTGTCGCCGACTGTCAGATCGGACATAATTTGGCTGTAATTATTCTTAACAATTGAAATTTTGAAAGCATCCTGATTATAGCTTTCAAGCGAACCCAAGGATTGTACTAAACCTGTAAACATTATAATATTTTTATAACTTTGAATAATCTAACTATTATTTTTTTCTGAATACTACAGGCAACAGAAAAAAACTGAGGCATACTGTGATTAAACACTAACATTTGGAACAGCCCCGTTCTAATGTTTTGACCTGATAGTTGCAAGTCCCCCAAAACATATTTAAGTTTAAGTTATAGATACACTTATATTTTGCTATCTATTGCTTCCTTAGCTGTTTAACTCCTGCTAATCTTATTACTTCAGAGGCTAAATCTATGATTGAAATGAAAGTTGCAGGCATTGTCTTAAATGCTGCTAGTCGTAGTCCGATGATTCTCTTAAAGGATAGTTCCGAACGTAGAGCATTACCGATTTTTGTTGGACAAGACCAAGCTGATGCAATTATTAAAGCTTTAGAAGGACATCGCCCATCTCGTCCCTTGACCCATGACCTAATAGCAAACATTCTCGATGATTGTAACGTCAAACTGGAACGAATTATCATTCATTCTCTCTCCGATGATATTTTTTATGCAGTGCTTTGTGTGGAATTTAATGGAGTGAAAAAAGAAATTGATTGTCGTCCTAGCGATGCCGTGGCGGTAGCTTTACGCACAGACAGTCCGATTTGGGTACTAGAAGAAGTAATTGCCGATGCTTCAATTCCTGTAGATCGCGATGCCGATAATGCCGAAAGAGAAGAGTTTAGAGCATTTATTTCTAGCTTAAGTCCAGATCAGCTAATCAAGAAGGGTGGCTACAAAGAACAACGTTAACCATACTCTGTTTAATGCTTTATATTTAATGCTAATTTGAGTATGTAACTGAATTCTAAAATTTGATGCACCGCAGACGGTTTGGCAAAACCAATCTCAATTTATCAGTGTTTTCTTTGGGGACGATGCGTTGTTTAGCTTCTCCCCAAACCAGCCGTCAAACTATTCAGCAAGCCCTGGAATTAGGAATTAATCATCTAGAAACTGCCAGAGGCTATGGTCAAAGCGAACGATATTTAGGACAGGCGTTGCAAGATCTAGCTGTTCCCCGACAGCAAATTCATCTCACTACTAAGCTGCCTCCCACCTCAAATAGGCAGCAAATGAGCCTTTGGCTTGAAGAATCTTTATCTAGATTACAAACCAGCTACATTGACTGTCTAGCGATTCACGGAATCAACACCTGGGAACACCTAGAGATGATAACCAACCCCGATGGTTGTCTCGCACCGATACAAGCAGCAATTAAACAGGGAAAAATTAAACATTTGGGCTTTTCAACCCATGGCAGCCTAGAGTTAATTTTGGCAACGATCGCGACGGATTTGTTTGAATTTGTTAACCTCCACTACTATTATTTCTTTCAGCATAATTTACCCGCGATCGCCCTAGCAGCAGCTAAAGACATGGGGATATTTATTATTTCTCCTGCGGACAAGGGAGGTCAACTATACACTCCCCCCGATAAACTAGCTCAATTATGCTCTCCTGTTACCCCTTTAGCATTAAACTACCGTTTTCTCTTGAGCGATCGCCGTATAACTACCCTCAGCGTCGGCGCAGCCACTCCAGAAGAGTTAATTACACCTTTACAGGTAGCAGATGCCAATTATCCCCTAACAGCCGAAGAACAGGCAGTATTTGCCAGGTTAGAACGAGAATTGGAAACTAGTTTAACTACCGATCTTTGTCGTCAGTGCTACCAATGTCTTCCCTGTCCCGAATCGATCAAGATCCCCGAAATTCTCAGACTGCGTAACCTTACCGTAGCTTACGAAATGCAGGATTACGGTAAGTATCGTTATGGCATGTTAGAAAATGCAGGACATTGGTTTCCAGGTAGAAGAGGCGATCGCTGTACCGACTGTGGTGATTGTTTACCTCGCTGTCCCGAACAATTAGATATACCGACCCTGTTACGAGATACCCATCAGCGTCTTAAGGGTAAACAACGTCGTCGTTTATGGTCGGAATGATTAGTTGGTTAGGGAAAATTGTCTTAAAAGGTAAAGTAATAAGTAATAAGCAGTAAATAATAAGTTTTTAAATGGATGTCTATTCAATTCTCAGTCAAACTCAACGTGAGTGTGTAGCTGATGGTGAGGTCAAACCAATAATAGGTAATAATGCTGGTAAGACTTTGGTTTTACTCTGGTCGCAATTGGGCGACTTTGATAATTTAGAATATGCTTGGTGGCTAGAAAGGGAATCTGAGAAACTTAAGGCAAAAGATATCACAGTTAAGGCAGTTGGTATTGGCGATCGCAATTCTGGACTAAAGTTTTGTCAGTATACAGGGTTTCCTCAAGAGAATTTGTCTGTTGACCCCAAAGCAGAACTTCATCGACAATTAGGTTTATATCAAGGACTGACGATCAAATTTCCTTTATTATCGGCAAAATATAGTGCCTTTCTCAATCTGATGTTGATGTGTGCGGGTATCGGTAGTCCAGGGACTTTATCAGAGGTATTTCGAGGCTATAAAGGCGATCGCAACGCACCCCAACTAATTCCTAACGATACAGTTGTTGAAGAAACTCCCTTACCAGCTATTAAAGGCTCAATGTTTAAACTCGCAGGAGGAGAAGTGTTTCAGCGTCCCTTTGAACTGGCTACCCTCAGATTAAGAAATATGACCGAAGTACTGAGTAACTGGAATACTTATGTCCCCGATGCAACCTACTTAACTCAACGTGGCGGTACTTTTTTATTCGATGCTGAAGGGAAATTACTCTACGAACATCGCGATCGCCATATTCTCGGTTTTGCTGCCAACATGAGCGCTCCTTTATCCTTTCTCGATAAGTTTTGAGGCGATCGAACCAATCCTTATTGCATAACCATTCTGTCCTCAACTGAATAAATCTCGTATCTGTAATGTCATAACTTCGCCAATCTTCTCTTCAATCAAAAATCTCGCTCAAATCTACAACAAGTCCAGGTAAAATATCTTCTCCCGATAGAGTACGAGGATTATTTAAAATTTCTACTGGCTGCTGCGATCGGTATATCTCAACTGTTTTCCCTTCGGGTTCGATTAGCCAACCGAGTCTAACGCCAGTGTCTAAATATTCCTGCATCTTCGTCTGTAAGTCTTCATATCTTTGGTTTTTAAGGTTGCTAAAACTTACTAACTCAATTACGAAGTCGGGAGTAATAGGAGGAAAGCCCCGCTTTTCTTCTATAGTCAAGGTGTTCCACCGTTCTTTTTTAATCCAGCTCACATCTGGACTTCTTCTTGCACCATTGGGCAAGATAAATATAGTAGAAGAATCAAAAGCCTCCCCCGTACCGTCTCGATCTGTCCAAATTCCTATTTGCTGTATCAAACGACGGTTTTTTCTTCCTGCTTCACCTCCAGTAGGACTCATGATAATCAATTCTCCGTCTTTGGTTAACTCCAATCTGGCTAGTTGTTCGGTATATGCTAACTGCTCGAATTGCTCTGGAGTTACTCTAAATCCCTTGGGAATAGCAACGGTTTCCATTGTTATATTTTTACGTTTGCTTCAGTTGTCATTTTTGATCTTATCGATCTTCCTTCTTTATTTAATAGTTGATAGTCGATCTTTGTAAGGCGATCGCATCTCAGTTAATCCTCAATAAAATAATCAGAATCAATTCTTTTCACTTCGTATCGAGCGATCGGCGTAACACCTATATCGTGTTCTATCATTAACTCTGCCAGCCTATTACCATTGACTAAAATAATCTTACTATCGATACGAGTTACATAATCGACCGCACCTTTAGTAAAGTCAGAGGTGGTAATAAATATTCCTTTCTTCGCACTTTGTCCCAAAAGCGCACCCGCGAATTTCTGTATTTCTGGTCTGCCAACAACATTATCCCAACGTTTTGCTTGAATATAAATAATATCAAGACCTAACCTGTCTTCTTTAATGATTCCGTCTATTCCCTCATCTCCAGATTTACCAACCGCCTGCCCCGCTTCCTTTCTCGAACCGCCATATCCCATACTTACCAACAAATCGACGACAAGATATTCAAAAAAGTAAGGCGAACATTTTTTGATATTTTCTAATATTTCTCCCGATAAATTATCTAGTAGTTTTTGGTGAGCAGACTCTAAAATTTCCTCTGGAGTTTCAACTATTACTTTATCTTCTTTATTATCTAAATTGCCATTGCTCTTTATTTCAATAAATCGAACAAACTCATCGTATCTTTTCAAAAACTTAGCGTTTATTGCTTCAGGCGGGTTTGCCAATAGTTGTTCGCCTTTAGACGTGATTGAGAAAAAACCACGACGAGGATAGCTTAACAATCCTGCTTTCTTTAAATAGGTTCTTGCCCAACTAACTCTATTGTAAAATCTACCTTCTCCCCCACTAGGAAGTAACTCATTTTTCTCATCTTCCGTTAGATTAAATTCGCTAGTAAGTTCAATAGCAGCTTCACTTAAAGAATGTTCTTGTTTATCTCCTGCAAATTTCAGCAGGGGTAGCATGATGGCTTGATAGTCGGGAATTGGCATTACTCTAAATTTAAGTTAAACGCTTAAATTCATAATTCCCAAAATAGAGAGTTCTCTATCCTTTAAACTCGCAGAAGCGATTAAGAGTTGCCAAAATAGAAACATAGTCATTCAAAAATAGGCGCGATCGCCTTGATCTATGAATTTATCTCATCAGTTTTCTAAATCAGAACCAACCATTATTCGCCTAGAGGAAGTAGAAAAAATATACGGAAGTGGTAATACTGCGGTTCACGCCCTTGATAAAGTCAATCTCGCTGTTAACCAAGGGGAATACTGCTCAATTATGGGCGCATCTGGTTCGGGTAAATCGACCGTGATGAATATTATTGGCTGTCTAGATCGACCAACCGCAGGAAGATACTATCTGGACAATGTAGCGGTAGCTGGACTAACAGACGAACAGCTTGCAGAAATTCGTAATCGTAAAATTGGCTTTGTGTTTCAGCAGTTTCACTTACTCCCTCAAATCAGCGCGTTGGACAACGTAATGTTGCCGATGGTATATGCAGGAGTATCTCACAGAGAAAGGGAAGAACGTGCCATAGCTGCCTTAGAAAATGTAGGATTGGCTAACAGGGTCAATAACCGTCCTAACGAACTTTCAGGGGGACAACAGCAACGGGTGGCGATTGCCAGGGCGATTGTTAACCAGCCTCTATTACTATTAGCCGATGAGCCTACAGGCGCACTAGACTCCCATACAACCAGAGAAGTTTTAGATATTTTCGGCAAATTGCACGACGGAGGAATTACCGTTGTCATGGTTACTCACGAACCCGAAGTTGCCAAATTGACCCAAAGAATTGTCTGGTTTAAAGACGGCAAGATCGTCCATTCTCACCTCACCCCTGAAGAAATGCTAGCTGTAGCAGTTGCTTCATAATTTGAGATGCCAGTCTTAACCACAACCTGAGAAAATTAACCTGGTTATTGCCAAGAAACATCAAGCAAAAGATAACGTCAGATTAAGTAAAATGTATTTTTGTATACTAATATGATTAATAACTATCTTAAAAATTTCGATTAGCAGCAAGTCACAATTAAACCAATCTTTGAAGTCAATAGACAAACGTTAACATCCAAGAGCGAAACGCATTTATCTGTACGCTTGACGTTCAGCAATCAACAATGAATTATTCTCAGCTAGAACCTGGTCATTCCTTATGCTACGATGCTAAAGCCATCGCATCTTACTATCGTTTTCGACCCTGGCAGGTAATTTGGCGAGCGATCGCAGTTATCTGGTTATTTGGCAATTTTGTCTTCCATCTCTACCTGGATAAATTGACCAATAGAGAAGAAATCAACCAGCCAAAACGAGCTAGTGAACTACGCAAAATTATTACTACCTTAGGACCAGCCTATATCAAAGTGGGTCAGGCGCTCTCCACCAGACCAGACCTAATCCGTAAAGATTTTCTTGATGAGTTGACCAAGCTACAGGATCAGTTACCGCCTTTTAATAATCGGATCGCTCTCGGCATCATTGAATTGGAGTTAGGACGTTCTGTCAAAGAAATTTACCGAGAATTTTCTCCCAATCCAGTAGCTGCTGCCAGTCTGGGTCAGGTATATAAAGCAGTGTTACATACGGGAGAAGAAGTCGCTGTCAAAGTTCAGCGTCCCAATTTACGTCCCAAACTAAGCCTCGATCTCTACCTGATGCGAGTTTTAGCTGGTTGGGCAGAACCCTGGCTACCTCTTAATCTGGGTCACGATCTGACGATGATTGTGGATGAGTTTGGCAGCAAACTATTTGAAGAGATAGACTATCTTAACGAAGCTAAAAATGCCGAACAGTTTGCCCAAAATTTTGCTGGCGACCCTGAAGTAAAAGTACCCGTTATTTACAATCAGTATAGTAGTCATAGTGTATTAACTTTAGAGTGGATCGATGGTATTAAGCTGACCGATCTCGATAAATTAGATGCTGCGGGTTTAGATGCTGATAATTTGATTAAAATCGGTGTAACTTCGGGCTTGCGTCAATTGTTGGAATATGGATTTTTCCATGCCGATCCTCATCCTGGTAATCTGTTTGCTACTCTCGATGGTCGTATGGCATATATCGACTTTGGCATGATGGATCAGTTAAGTGAAGGGATGAAAGAAACGATCGCCAGTGCCGTAGTGCAGTTGATCAATCGCGATTATGAAGGGCTGGCAAAAGATTTTGTTAATTTGGGATTTTTAACTCCCGATACTGATATTCAACCAATCGTTCCCGCCCTAGAAACTGTTCTAGGAAGAGCGGTAGGCGAAAGCGTTGGAAATTTTAATTTTAAAACCATCACCGATGAGTTTTCCGAATTGATGTATGAATATCCCTTCCGTCTACCTGCCAAATTCGCCCTAATTATTCGTTCTCTAATTACTCAAGAAGGATTGGCACTAAGCCTTAACCGCGACTTCAAAATTGTTGAGGTGTCCTATCCCTATGTCTCTCAAAGACTGTTGACAGGAGAATCACCCCAATTGAGAAGACGTTTGCTTGATGTCCTAATCAATGATGGTAAATTCCAGTGGGCAAGATTAGAAAATATGATTGCGATCGCCAGTTCTGATGACAACTTCGATCTCTTACCTACAGCCCGTTTGGGTCTGCAATACCTTCTTTCAGAAGAAGGCAAATACTTACGCCAACAGTTGCTCATTGCCCTAACCGAAGGCGATCGGCTTCACACCGATGAGGTTCAAAGGCTTTGGAGTTTGATTCAAGACGACATCAAACCAGAAAAAATATTCGATTTAGCTTTTAGTACTTTCCGCCAGATTTCTGCCGACAGCGTTGCAGCAATTATTCCTTCTGCTACCGCTTCGAGATAGAGTAGTAAGGCATTTGTTAATCGAAGTTCACATTTATTCATGTACTATTTACCTCAACCACCATTTTTCATCGCTTTTTTGGGAGTGTTTGTAGCTCTTACCTGTGGTTCGGCATTTCAAAACTTAATGGAACAAAAGCTGCGGGAATCTTACCAAAATCCACAGGTAGGAACCGCTTTTAGGTTAGATACACCTCAGGATGCGGTAATTCTGGGTACTTATTGGGGAATTTGTTTGGGCGTTTGGATATTTCTGGGAGGTGGCTTACTAATCTTGGGTTTTGGAATTATTTCTTCCTATGGTGTCGCGCTTTTGCTAACGCTTTTTACTGGTTCGCTAGTCTGGGATCAAATCAAAGAAGTTCTACTGCAAATCAAAGAAGGTGGTTCCAAATCTTTAGACTACCTAGAATGATTTATAACTATAAGCAATACTAGAGATAGTTAGAATTTATTCTTATCAACCCAGCTCTTGTCTGTGAATCCATAGAATGTCAAAATAAGGAGAGTTATTAAAAATCAATTAAAAGTACTAAATAACTAAAAATTTAACCAACAACTTTATTGAATTTAGCTCAGGAGACCATCCTAATGACTGAAGCAAGTAAAACTAATAGTACTCAAGCAAAAGCAACAACCAGCAAAACTACATCAACTAAAGCAACCCCATCTAGGAGTGCAACAACTAGCAAAACTACATCCAACAAAGAGGAAAATGAGCAAGCTTTAGCCTTGTCCGTCCAGCCAAAAACCCTACTTCCTCAGAACCGACCTATCGAACCCAGCCACTTAGAAATAGTTCATACCTATTCTTCCGTTGGATCAAATCGTCCAGTTTCCAAAGGTACTGTAAAATTCATTAATTCCCTAGCTATATCTGGCAATCGTCCTATTGCAGCCAGTACTCTTCAGGTTAGCGAGTCTTATATTGTGATGGGTAATCGCCCAGTAGCCTCTAATGAATCAGACGAGACCACTGCTTTGATGGGATACCTCGACTAAAGATTAAACATCTTATTTTTAGTTTCTAGCTTAGGTGAGAAGTTTAAACAGTATATGTACATATTGCTTACTTCTCGTCCTGTTATTTATAAGATTATCTTGATCGCGCTACGGTAGTCGATTGAGGAAAGAAAGTAAACCGCTTATAGGTAGTAAGTTTCTAACACACAAAACAGTCTTGTATATTCTTTCCTCCCAGGCAAATTAAATTCATGCCAGAAGTCTAGTAATTAATCACTTCAATCTTCTGCAAAGACATAACGACGTAGATCGCTTGGATCTGGCTCTGGGCTGCTTTCAGCAAAGTCAACCGCTTCATTTACCCGTTCTGATATCTGACGATCGATTTTCTTTAACTCATCAGCTGTCGCCAAATCATGCTCAATCATATAAGCAGCAAATTTTTTGATCGGGTCTTTTTTGCCCCAAAATTCTTTTTCCGCAGGATCGCGTAGTTCATCAGGATCGGCAAGAGAATGCCCACGGAAACGATAAGTTAAAGCTTCAATCAGGGTTGGTCCTTCTCCAGCACGAGCGCGAGCCACGGCTTCCTTAGCCAAAGTATTGACCGCCAGGACATCCATTCCATCAACTTCATAACCAGCCATACCAAATACGCTAGCTTTTTTGTAAATTTCTGGCTGAGAAGTAGCGCGATCGTGAGCCATGCCAATTGCCCATTTATTATTCTCTACTACATAAATAATCGGTAATTTCCAAAGTGCAGCCATGTTTAAACACTCAAAAAACTGACCATTATTACTTGCTCCATCACCAAAAAAACAAACTGCTACACTGTCAGAGCTTTCGTCTCCCATCGCTTCACGGCGATACTTGCTCTGAAAAGCTGCACCAGTAGCTACGGGAATCCCCTCTGCTACAAAAGCATAACCTCCCAAAAGCCCATGCTCGGCAGAAAACATATGCATTGAACCACCACGACCTTTACTGCATCCAGTCTCTTTCCCAAATAGTTCTGCCATCACTTCTTTAGCTGGTACGCCAGCACTCAGAGCATGAACGTGATCGCGATATGTACTACAAACATAATCGCCTTTGGCGCGTAAGGCCTTAACAATGCCACTGGATACCGCTTCCTGACCATTGTAAAGGTGGACAAAACCAAACATTTTGCCTCGATAATACATTTCAGCACACTTATCTTCAAATAAGCGTCCTAAAACCATATCCTCATAAAGAATCAATCCTTCTTCTTTAGTAATTTTGACGGAAGTAGCATCAAATTTGGGTAGGGTTCTTTCGGCACACATAAAATAGTTTTTAAATAAAAGCGCGAATCTCTATTGAATCATAAAATCCCAGACGATGAAAGAGAAATTTGTTACCCTTTACAGCGTGGCAAAAATAGCTATTAGTAATTCAACCGCTTTATTCTTCGCTTTTGTCAATTCGGAATCTTTCTACCGAAGACAGCAAACCACGAGCAATACCCACAAGACTCTGTAGCGCACCACCGACCCTTTGCGACTCTTGAGATGTAGTTTGAGCAGTTAACTCTACTGACTGCATCACCTGAGCCACGGCACGAGAGTTTTCTCTTTGTTCGACGGTATCGGCAGTAATCGAGCGTACCAAAGTATCGATTCGATTTGATACCTGAATAATATCTTCTAGAGCAGTTTTCGCCTGTTCTGCTCTTTCGGTTACGTCGATTACCTCTTGAATCCCCTCTTCCATCGCGGTCATTACTGACCCAGTCTCACTTTGAATTTGTAGTACAATCTGTTCGATTTCTTTAAGAGATTTACCCGATCTATCTGCTAGCTGTCTGACCTCATCCGCAACTACTGCAAAACCCCGACCAGCTTCCCCTGCTTTTGCAGCTTGAATCGAAGCATTGAGGGCTAGTTGGTTGGTTCTTTCAGCAATCTGTGAAATCAACAGGACGATTTTAGAGATCTCTTGAGATGCTTCGGCTAAACGTTTAACCTTACGGGCTGTTTCCGATACAGTTTCCCTAATCTGAAAAATTCCCGATACCGTACGTTCTACCGCCTTACCCCCTTTGAGGGCAGTAACCGAGGATGAACGAGCAACTTCTTCAGCTTCACGAGCGTTATCTGCTACCCTCTCAATAGATTCGGTCATCATCTGTACCGAATTTAAGGTTACAGCTAACTCTTCTGCCATCCGCAATGCCTCACTAGACTGGTTACGGGCAAACAGTTCACTATCGGTAGACCCTTTGTTTACCTGTTCGGCTGCTTCTTTTACCTGACGGACAATTTCTCGCAAACTTTGAATCGTCAAGTTAAAAGCGTCGGCTACCGCACCCAACACGTCAGCGGTCACGGTAGCCTGTACGGTTAAATCTCCTCTGGCTGCGCCTTCCACATCATCTAGGAGACGAATTACCTGACGCTGCAAATCTTCTTTTGCCTGTTCGGTTTCTTCAGCTCTTCTTTGAGCCTCTTGAGTAGTAGTTAAAATAACCCTAGTCATGCGGTTAAAGCCAGAAGCTAGCTGTCCAAACTCATCTTGAGAATATACGGTAGCCTTGGCATTAAGGTTCCCTTGATAAACATCATCAAACTGATTCTGTAAATCTTGACTAGCCTGGGATATATGCTTGGCGGTAATATTACCTACTGCTGCTGCCGTACCTGCACTAGCTATCCCAGCAACGATAGATAGTAATAGGCTATTTCTTGCTCCCTCAACCAAGTTTTTGTCTGGATCTTGTCGAGCAGCTATGTTTGAGCCAATTAGACCGATGCTTAGAACGGCGATCGCTGAAACTAATCCAGTGATGCCAGCGGCGATCGACTGTTTTTTTCGTATGGGAGCATTGACAAAATTGGCAAAAGTTCCCTGCTTAACGTCCACCTGAAGTTCTTCTCTGGCGTCGCTTAAAGGTGCGGACACGCTCGAAGCTTCGCTAGCTCCCACTTCTTCTGGATTAGTAAAATTCGCTTCCGAAGCTAAATCGTTAGAAACATCTAGACCAGCGCTAGTGCTATTAGATTCTTCAACTACGTTAAACAGACCTGTATCAGGTAGTCCTTGTTCTAATTCTTCAAGATCGAAGAAACTACTGTCAATTTCATCAAATTCTAATTCATCTTGATAATTCAAACCTTCTTGTTCGGGAATATCTTCCATACCATAGTTACCTTCATCTGCCCTAGCAAAAGGTTCAGTCAAAACTGTATCAATTTCTAATTCATAAGCATCATTTTCATATTCACCTTGGCTGACTGCAAAATCTTCTTCCATGTATTCAGGCAAAGAATCTTCATCATCTGAATCTGATACCAAACTTGAGCTACTATAGGATTCTGACCTTTCTCCCAGGGATGGCAGATCTTCCCCTAGAGAATTTGGCTCTGGTTCAAACTGAACTGCATTGTTGTCTTCTTCAATTGCTGCTCTGTCTTCTGAATTCACGAAACTGTCCTCTGTAAAGGGATTGCCAAATGAGTCTTCATCAAGATCTGAACCTGCTGTCTCGTCGCTCAACTCAGTTTCATCACCCTGTTGAAAATTAAAATCCTCATTTTCCTCAATTAATTCTGGTTGAAGATCGATCTCCATCGAGCCTTCTGTCTCATCAATAGCATCGCCATCCATTATTTCTGGCAGTTCTGATTCTGACTGTCGCTGTAGTTGTTCTACTTGTTCGATACCGCTACGAGCAAAATCAACTAGCTCTTGTTGCTCACTAAGCTCTAAAACACTTTCATATTGGTGTTTTGCTAAATCATAATTCTGAAATCCGTAACAATAAATATGACCCCGCAGCAACAAGACATTCGGATCTTGAGGAAATTCATCGGCTAAATGATCGATTATTTCTGCTGCTTGAGCAAAGTTACTTTCTAAATAGGCTTTTTCTGCTTGTCCGTATTCCTGTGAATAATTAGTTCCTGATGCCATGTGCTTTTTGCCAAATTAATCTAAATTTTTATTGCTTGGGATAGTGAGTGACAGTTACCTTAAGCTTTGACCGTGGAGGCGATAAAGCATTCAAGCACCTAAAATCAATTTTGAGGGCGTTCATAGAAAAATCTAAGATCCTAGATCGCTTGAGCTATGTGATAGTTGATTATCAACGTAGGCACCGTCTTGATGTTTGTTAGCATTCCTCGCAGCTCGGCTTTATGACTCAACTTAAATACAATGCAGTTCTGCTCACTCTGATGCAGGTTACGTGCGAGATTTTGTACTGAGCGTTTGACTCTGAAAATGAATTTGAGAGTTAGCTCAAAGAAATCTGTAATTTGTACGATGACTGTAAGTTTATATAAGAAATAAGAAAAACTACCTGGTCAAACCCAATGAAGTTTCCTTTAATATTGCTCGATAAGTATAAGTTCTAACTTATGTATTGATTGATTACCTGCATCCTTTGATACTTTTAAGTTGCCCACCGCGCAGACCGTAGAATTTTTGCTGGGTCTAACAAGTTTACAATCAGACTATCTTCGCTTTCAGGTAGCCATTGAGCCTGGACAAAAGGAGCCATCTTATCGGCTGGTGGATGGTAAATTTCTAATTGTTCGACATTTAACCAATCCATATCGCCAATACTGCTAATTGCCAAACCTAATATTTGCTCTCGGTCTTCAATCGCAATTACGGGAATTGCTGGACGGTCTGTTTTTAACACTCCACTATCTCCGAGAAATTGTCCCAAATCTGCTACCCAAATTACCCTTCCCCGCAAATTTATTGTTCCTAATAATAAGGGAGAAGCATTAGGAATAGGAGCAATCTGATCGGGGGTTTGCTGCATCACTTCAGCAATACCTGTAGCTGGAAAAGCACAGGCTTCTCCTGATGCCAAATAAAAACGAAGATGTAGTTCACCCTCTGGGTTTTCTAATGGCTGTATATCTAAAGATAAATCTAAACCACTATCGGTATACAGTTCTGAATTAGTAACCATAGAATTATTTTTTGTACATAATACTGACTGTCAACTGGATTAAGATCGGGTTTAGGTCAGGCTCGAAGCAGTTGTTTAACAGTGCCAATCAATTCAACTGGTTGAAAAGGTTTGGCAATATAAGCATCTGCACCTTGTTTCATTCCCCAGTAACGATCAAATTCTTCTCCCTTGGAAGAACACATCACCACTGGAACATTTTGAGTCTTGGGATCTGATTTTAAACGACGGCACAATTCATAGCCATTCATTCTAGGCATAACAATATCCATCACTACTATGTCAGGATTCAATGTTTCTAGATGCTCTAAAGCTTCTACTCCATCGCAAGCAGCGGTTACGTTAAGACCACTACCTTTAAGGAGATCGGAAATCATTTGTCTTTGTGCCAAACTATCTTCTACGATTAGAACTTTGCTCATAACACGTTATCTACGAAAAGTCACACTTGGTTTAAGTCTACTTGGCAAATCATCAATTCTTTGAAAGTCAAATCTTTACTTTAATTCACTTGTTATCTATATAATTTACTCAATTAGTAATCTCTCCGCTTCAGAATATACTCTACTTTTTTGCCAATCGCCACGTCACAATCGACATAATATACGCTTATTTTCTTTTTTAGCCAAATGTAAACAAGATCAATTTGAACAGATGGTGCTTGGGTCTTAACCCTATCAGGCTATATGGACTTTCAACCAAAATAACGCAGCTAGTTAATTGATTTCGCTCAAGCTTCTATGACAATTTCTATGACAATTAATTAATGTCAGCAAATTAATCTCAGTATAAATACTATGAAATCAACTATTGTTTCGACCTAAAATCACGATCTATATCCATGGAAATAGATTGCAGGCAATGTCAAATAAAAAACATTAGTCAATTAAAATAACAAAATTACAGCTACACGCTCTGTTCTGATTTGTAGTCAACTATTGTTAATCGTTTTTCATTTAACTCAAATGATTAATTGGTTAAAAACCTTGGCAACCAATTGTAATGCTGGTTATGCTGGGAATATTAAAATTATGTAATTAGTCAGCGATGTAGCAAGCTGAAATTTAATTTAATCTGGTTATTTTAATAAATCGACAGTAAACTGGAAAAGCTTAATTTTCCTGAGTTTCCCCACAGAAGAAATCAAGAGGACAGCGCATAGTGCTATATCTGGCAGAAATACAAAAACAAAGTAAAGGATTTATGGGAGGCGTGGAGACTAAATTAAAGCTCATAGCCTGTCAGCGCAATGACCAAAGTTGGAGTATCGTTGGTAACGAATCAATTACTATTGAGGATGCTAATGATTTTGGTGATGGAGCTTTAGTGGTAGTTAACCTAGGTGTTAACCGTCAGATACAAGGAAAAATAGAACTAGCCTCGCAAAAAATTATTGGAGTTCTAAAAAATTTCTCTCGTCTCCTAGAAAAGACTCAAGATCAAGAACAAGAAATCGCCCAATGGAAAGAGTCGTTGGCAATTCAAAGTGAGGAATTGAGCCGACGGCAGATCGAGATGGAAACTCGTCTCGAACAGGTTGAGTATATGGAAGAAGAGTTCAAGCAGTTTGAACAGCAACGAGAAGAAATTGCTATTGCTCAAGCAGAAACCGAGAAAATTAGAACCGAATTTGAAGCAAAAAGTGCTGAACTAGAAGGTGCTTGGGAACAACTGCGGGGACAACAACACAATTTAGAAGAGCAGCTTCGGCAAGCTAAAGTTTTAGATCAAGCTCAAGCGATTGAGGTAAAACAACAGTTAGAAGTTCTGGCTAATGCTACTAATTCCGCTAGCTCCCTTAAAAATCAATTAGATTTGACTGTTGAAACCCTTAGAAATCAACAGCAGACTCTACAGCCTTATTGGCAAAATTTGGCGCAAAGCTCTCAAGAAATCCAGCCTAAACGCCAACAGCTAGAAAGCATAACAACTGTGCTGTCTGAGAAGCAGAAACAGCTAGAATCTCTGCTGGCTTCTATTGGCGAGACCGAACAACAGCTAGGAGTCAAACGCAAGTCTTTGGAAGTAAAGCAAGAATTGGGTCAACTGCTCAATTCGCATTCCGAAGCTCAAGACAATATGCTGCAAATGTTGGCGGGGTCTGAATCTGATTCTGGCGGGGGACAAAAAGTAAACCTAGAAGAGTTAGAAAATATGCCCCTGCCAAATTTGGAAACTACGGTCGAAAACTTAAAAAAAGACCTGGAAAAAGTGGCAAGATTTGTCAACGATCAAGAAGAAGAATTAGGCTGGCAATGTAAAGCTGTCGAAGAACTAGAGGCGAAAATTGCTCAGATGGGGGAGTTAGAACGTTTAGCTCTAGAGCAAGAATTAGCAGATGAAAAAGAAGCTAAAAAGATGTTAGACCAAACACTGGTTGGTCAGCGTCGTTCTCTCAAAGAAAGGCATCAGGTCTTATTGCAGCATTCTAGGGTTTTAAAGCGTCGTCAGGGAATAGTTGATTTTAACTTTGAATCGGAAATTGAAGATATCGATTTAGAACCAATTAAGCAGGGACTGGAAGAACAACAGCAACAGCTGCAACAGCAACAGCAAGAGTTAGCTACAAAAACAGCTCAGATCGAGCAAAGTATTCAAGAGCTAGAAGCCAAGCTAAGCCAACAAACAACTCAAAAAAGCGAGTTGGAGTCAACAATAGATCAACAACAATCTAGCTGGCAGGAATTAAATCTTGATGTCGTTCAGATACAGTCTCAGATTGATTTTTACGAACAACAGCTACAGCCGTTACAAGATGCTTTAGATGAAATTAACAATCGAGTTTCAGAAATGGAGCAGTTAATGGCAGCCTATGGGGAAAATGATCCTAACCATGCAGTAGAACAAATTATGAACACGATTGATGAACTAACAACCGCCTGATTGAATGTTTTTAAAGTCTAGAGCTAAGACGGTGCAAGATTCACAGGGCAAGCTTGCTTAAGGTTCATTTGATGTTCTGACCGTTTGCTTCTCTATTTGGTTCATACCAGTTTGCCAGTTAGCCATTGAATATTTGAAACAGTGATTTGTTGAATGTAAAACTGTTTTGATCGGAATTATCTCTACTACACAATTACTGTAATATAAGGCACTGAGAGTTTTAACAAATTCTGAAGTCCAAATATTTTCTATAACCTTAATTTCGCGATCTCGAAAAGAATTGAGCAGACGCGATCGCGCTATGCCAGGTAAAATACCCGAATCTAAGCTAGGAGTGTACCAGCAGCCGTCTCGCCATCCCCAAAGATTCCCCGTACTAGTTTCTAGCCAATTACCCTGATAATCGACTAAGATAGCTTCACTAGCATTGAATTCCCTGGCTCGATTACGAGCAAGATAAGCAGATAAGTAATTACCAGTTTTATACTCGGCTAGTTCTCGCCGATACAGGGAGTCTGCTGCCACCCAAGCGGTTATGCCCTGGGTTTGACGGTGTTTTAAATCTGAAGGCAAATCGCGCCCTGTAATCCATTCTCTACCATCGGGAAACACTGCAATTCTGAGAACAGAAAAATGCAGCGATAGTAAGTCTGCTCCTTGTCTGAGTTGCTGCCAGTTAGGTTGCTGCCAACGAAATACCCGAATACTTTGACTGAGACGATCGCAGTGAGCTTGCCAACTCGTTAAAGGATGGTTTAGGGACTGGTTATATACTCGCATCGTGGTAAACGTTGTAGCTCCATAACACAATCCTGGTTCGCTAAGATCTAGCTGTAGCTGTTGAGAATCAATGAGCTTGCCATTGTACCAAAACATATAGCAGTTGTTAGTTGATTAAAGTACGTTGGATTGACCTCAAACAGAGACACTCGGCTGCCAACTTCCTCAGTCAATCTTTTCTTGAGCAGGCGATCGCTCATCATCAGATTCTATATTCTCTTGTAAAAAATAGTAGAAAATTAGCCCCACAATAGTCGAAACAACCAAAAGCAGAATCAATAGTTTTAACCACTTTGGTTTACTCTTAGCAGGTATCGGCTCGCCGATTGGCTGATTGGGAATTGAAGGTTGTAAAATATCAGTGTCGGTTTGTAGGGGTTCTACAGGAGCAAAGTCTGGCGGAATAGAATTAGCCAGATTAGTATCAGACCACGAGATTGGTTCCTTAAGTATGTATTCAACATCTGACCAAGCGATAGCAACTTTTGGCACCTTAGGTTTTGATTTGACTCGGCAATGAACCAGTGCCACCGTAACGTTATCATGACCGTTTTGTTTATTTGCCAAAGCAATTAGCTCTTGGGCAGCACTGGCAAGGTCTTGTTTACCTTCTAGAACGGGTAAGATTTTAGCTCTCCATTGCTGTTCTACTCGATCAAGATCGCTCAGACCATCAGTACAAAGCAAGAAAATGCAGTCATCATCAATCAGATATCTTTGTAGATTGGGATGCAGCGCAGCAGAATTTCGCATTCCTATTGCTTGAATCAAAGCCCCAGCAGAGGGATATTGCAAAGAGTCTCGATAGACCGCATAACCTAAGCGGACTTCTCTAGATGCCAGATCGTCATCGATTGTTACCTGATGGCAGCTATGAGGAGTAATCCAATATATACGAGAGTCACCAACGTGGGCAAGATACATTTCATGAGCCTGAGCCAAAGTCATGACCAAAGTAGTACCCATACGCTGTCTTTCTTTACGCTGCTCACTATCATTTTGTTGGCTTATGAGGTCATTTGATTCATTAATGTATTTATAAAGTCTGGCTAATATATTTTCCGAACTATAGCGTTGCTTTCCTAAGGCAAGTTTCGATATTTTATTGTGTAAATATTCAATTGTTCTGTGAGAAGCAATTTCTCCTCCATCATGACCGCCTACTCCATCACAAACAATAGCTAAAGCATTTTCTGGTGCAAGAGCATGGTCAGGATGCATCGGATAAGCTGCGTCTTCGTTGTTAGCTCGGCTAGGTCCAGAATCACTCAGCGCATAAACTTGATAAGAGTATTGTTTAGCTTGTCGGCAATGGCTGGCAACTACCTCTAATATGGCGATCGCTTTATTGGCGTGGTCGATTCTACCCGTCTTTAAATTAGCAGCAAGCTGTTTTAGTACATTTTTGATGCTGGGGTGAGCATCTTCGACCCAGTGCGACCAGAGATTTCCTAAATCTTTCAAGCTCGGCGAGTGTTCTCGATCTGGCTTTAATTCTAGTAGCTGTACTATTTGTCCATTAATTCTGATTAAGTCTGGCTCAAGTAGAGCGGACGCTACACTTTTACTAGACATAGGCTTCCACAGTTTGGCAATCTGCCAAAGCCAGTTGATCTGTTGTAAAGCCGTTGCCGAAGCCCACAAATGCTCAATTTTAGGAATAAGTTGCTGAGGATAGTCTAATTTGCCGATTGTGCTATTGGGTACAGTACCATAGTCAAATAGCCAAGTATCTTTACCATCGAGTAAACCATAAACCTGAGGAATGTGGGGATAACAAGGAAAAAGTTGCAGATAAACTACAATTTCTTGAGGAACTTCTTCAGGGGTTACGGGTGGCTCATAAGGTTTGGTATCTAGAAATATGCGATCGCCCAATGCCAAATACCTATGATCGACTAATCCATGTTCTTGCTCTGAGGAGATTGCTTTGCTGCTCCATAGATAGCGTCTGACCATCGGTGTACTACACAAACTACAACAACCAGTTTTCAGCTCGTTATACGCTGCACAACGAGGATTAGAGCATTGAATTTTAGGCTCAGAATGGGACATGGATAATTTAAGCTATTGAGCATACTCCCTGGGATCGGAGCTTTGGTTACGTTTGACTACGGAAGATCGCTAAACCTGCTAACCAAAAAGCGACTAGGCAAATCGATCTGGCTCGACTCTCAAGCCGATATTATAAATTTATTAATCAATTCATAATGGCAAATTTTATAGCACATTTAAAGTATTTCTACAGTAACTCAATAATTTTATTTATGTTTGTTTCTATCAACATTATGCTTGATGTCTATAATCAATCTTCATAAAGTTTCTGCAAACTTTCTTGCAAAGCAGCAGTTAACTTTTGAGAGCTTTGGCGCAATGAGTTACTGGCGTACTCTTCTACCGTCAAGGGTAAGCCAATATCAACTTTGATCTTTGTTCCCCAACCAGGGTAAGGCTTACTATAGCGAATTCCTACAGGTAATATTTTAACTCCTCTTGACGATTTGTCTGTTTGGGCTTGTAAAGCGATCAAAGCTACTCCTCGTTTAAGGGGATGAATTTTGGTGTCGCGAAAAATTCCCCCTTCAGGAAAAATAACTAGCATTTCCCGATCTTGCTTCAATAGTTCAACACTATGATGCACGCTACTAAGTTGGGGGCGCTCCGTGTTGACGGGAAATCCTCCCATACGGCGAATTACCCAGCCCTGTAAACCTGTTACTTCGTTTTCCGAAACCATAAAGCGCAAATCTCTGCCACTAACTAGCCTTCCCAACGCATAAGGCACAATAAAAGCATCCCAGCGAGAGCGATGAGTCGGTGCAACAATTACTGGATCGTGTAACGGAATGTTTTCTTGTCCATTAATTTCGATTTTGCCAAAGAAAAAAGGTATAACTAGGTAGCTGCCTAGAGGATAAAGTATTCGAGCCAACCAAGGAGATACGCGAGAATCTAATGAATTAGATTTTTTTGAGTTTAATTTAGTCGAATTTCGCTGTGGTTTTAACTGAGTCATTAACGAACTAAGATTTATTCCATTCTATGTACTACCTTAATTTTTCTTTAAATAAATATGTCTGGAATACTGGACACTTACCAAGTTGTCATTATACGTAGACTTGGTTTTAGAGCAGAGTATTTTTGGTATTTTGGTATAAATTCCTAATTATTTGCAGAGTAATGCCACAAGATTCACCAGCAGACACTTTACTTCAGGCTACAGAGCTATCCAAGAGCTTTGGTGGGATCAAAGCAGTAAACAATGCCCGTTTAGAGGTTAATCGAGGCAGCATTACGGGGTTAATTGGACCAAATGGGGCAGGAAAAACGACTTTGTTTAATTTGCTCTCCAATTTTATTGAACCCGACAGCGGTGCGATTTTGTTTGATAACCAGCCAATTCACAGTTTGCCCGCCCATAAGATTGCAACCTTGGGTTTTATTCGCACTTTTCAGGTAGCCCGCGTGCTGTCTCGTCTATCAGTCTTGGAAAACATGCTCTTAGCCACCCCAAATCAGACGGGCGAAAACTTTTTTAGGGTTTGGTTTCAACAAGGAAAGTTGAGAACAGAAGAACGACAAAACAAAGCAAGAGCGATGGATATTTTGGAGTCTGTAGGTTTGGCAGCCAAGGCTTACGATTATGCAGGAGCATTATCTGGTGGGCAAAGAAAGCTTTTAGAAATAGCCCGTACCCTGATGACCAATCCCAAGCTGATTTTATTGGATGAACCAGCAGCAGGAGTTAATCCTACTCTGATCAACCAAATTTGCGAGCATATTATTAACTGGAATCAGCAAGGAATTTCCTTCTTAATTATCGAGCATAATATGGACGTAATCATGACTCTTTGCGATCGCGTTTGGGTATTGGCAGAAGGGACTAACCTGGCAGAAGGAACACCCGAAGAGATTCAGAATAATCAGTTGGTGTTAGAAGCTTATCTGGGGCAGTAGTAAGTAGGTGGAGGTAATTAAATAGAAGATAATTGGTCAGCTTGGGGAGATGGGGAAATGGGGAGATAGGGAAAAAACAAAATGTTTGGGTGTTATGAATTATTGTGCCTACCTATTTAGGTGATTAGTAATTATTAAACCCGATTGGGATCGGCAATCTAAATCTTTTTTTTGCTGGGTTGATGGCGATCGCCAAAATTTGAACTAGATTTTCAATAGGATAATGTGTTTTTATTTATCAAAACACTAAAAAACCAATGACAATTATCATAACTAACGACGACGGTATTGATGCTCCTGGAATTCGTGCTTTGCAACAGGCGGTTCCAGGAGAAACCACAATTGTTGCTCCCGAAAAACCATATTCTGGTTGTGGACACCAGGTTACTACCCATCGAGGTATTAAGCTAGACAAAAGGTCGAATACAGAATTTGCTTTAGATGGTACACCTGTGGACTGTACTCGCATTGCCCTGACTCAAATAGCCACCAATACTAAGCTAGTTTTATCAGGAATTAATGCTGGAGGAAATTTGGGTACGGATGTTTACATTTCTGGGACGGTGGCAGCCGTGAGAGAGGCTGCTATTCATGGTATACCTGGTATTGCTATTTCTCATTGGATTAAACGACCTTTGCTGATTGATTGGCAGGTGGCGACTCGCTGGACGAGTATGGTATTAGAAGATTTGCTGCCCCGTCCCGTACCCCCTGGTAGCTTTTGGAATGTTAATTTACCTCACCTAGAACCAGATCGGCTCGAACCCAAGATTATCTTGTGTGAACCTAGTATCGACCCTCTACCCGTCGATTTTAGAGTAGAAGAAGATACCTATTTTTATCAAGGGGAGTATGCTAAACGCGATCGCAACCCAGGAACAGATGTAGATGTTTGTTTTGGGGGGAATATCGCAGTAACCTTAATCAGACTATAGTATGTTTGACCAAAGCATCCTGTACTTGGGAAGGTAGCTGACGCATAATTTTGCCTTTTTCACGGTCTACGCCTACTAAGACCACTTTTCCCGTCAGAAATGTTTCCTGTCTATCATAAGATTGAATTTCGTAATCCCAGTTGATGCGGACACCTGTAGTTTCTATGAGGCGTGTCTTAACTATTGCCGATACTCCCAGGCGAATTGGCAGGTGATAGCGTAAGGAAAGTTCTACTACAGGTAAATCGCAACCCAAAGCAACCAAATCGGCAAACTCGATACCAATAGAACGCAAGTATTCTACTCTCGCCTCTTCCATCCAGGTTAAGTATGTACCATGCCAAACAATTCCTGCATAGTCTGTGTGATGGGGTTGAGCCTTGACTGGATACTCGAACCATCTTTGAGTCGTCGCCTGTAAGCCTCGATCTGACTCAATAGCTGAAGTAGGTAGTTTGGGTAACTGAGGAGGTTGCTTGGCTCGATCTGTCAATTGCTTATACTCCTGATTTCCACTAATTTTCTACTCTATTTTAAAACTTTAGCTGAATAAGTCTAGTTGTAGAGTTTAGAGTATTGGCGATCGCGATAAGAAGCTTCGCATGTTAGTTGTGGTTAACTTCTGAAGCTACAGACTCAATTGATTCAACTACAGAATCAGGTAATCTTTTGATTTGTACGTCGCCCGTAATCATCAGCTGTTGGGCTTCAACATCAATACCAGTTATATCCAACGATAAGTCAGCATTAGAAAAGTGCCGTAGATAGAGCAAATCGCTGATTTTACTCATCATCGCTACCGTCTCATTCAAATCTAAAGTTTGTTCCCCGACATATTGACCGCCATCAAATTTAATCGCTGCACCATGCTGACAAAACTGAAAAGCAATTTTAAACCTAGCTGTTTTAACCTGCTGTTCTCGATTTAAAACAATAGTAGCCACCAAAGACAGTTTGCCATTATTGTCCAAATTGCACTTGGTTTCTTTAATATAAAAATTCGCCGACTGCCGAATAGTTTCTAGGGAGAGATTTTGTAATAGAATCCTGACATATTCGGAGTTTAAGAGGCGATCGCAATCTGATTCGGTAAAAAGAATTTTGACGTTGAAATTACCAGGCTGGTCAAAGGAGATCTTGCCTAGAATGACCTGAGTTAAATCAACCGCAAAGTTGTCACAGGTAATGTCTATTTCTTCTAACTGAATATCCTTGAAGGCAATGACTTTTTCTCCCTTGATTTTGAGTGAGTTTACCTTTCCCTGAACTATCTGGGACACACTGCTATCGACCTCGACATCTATGTTTTTAGCCGTTTGTATTTGATTGGCGATCGCTACTTCAGCAACTTTATCGAGGGCGGTTTGCTTCAAATCGGAATTGCCTTCAGATTTTGGGTTCATTGTATTAGTTTAGTACACACAATTGTGGCTATGATGACTGGCTTCGAGCAATGTATAAAATAGCTTTGATTAGTTGAGTATATATAATATGTTTTTCAGTATAGATCTCTATCTCAAAAGCATAGTATTAATTCAGATAACTTTTTCCAGTGTAATTTTGTGATTTTAGGCACATTGAGTAGTCGATCTTTGGTGACAAACCAATACAATTTGCTATTTTTAGATGCCCGCCAGTTATCGATTGACTATAATTTTTACAAAAAAAGCTATATTATTTTTCAATCCGCAGGCTACGTGTAGACGTAATCTCGTAATCTAAAGACTAAGCACAGCGTATAATTCCATCTCGGTAGTGTGATATAGAGTTAAAGAGGAAAATCAATGCTAAATCAATCAGAAGCCGTAATTGAAGCGATCGCTGCTAGGGAAATTTTAGATTCCCGTGGTCGTCCTACTATTGAAGCAGAAGTACGTTTAGAAACTGGGGTGGTAGGACTAGCTCAAGTACCTAGTGGTGCATCTACAGGCAGCTTTGAGGCTCATGAGTTAAGAGACGGTGACAAACATCGCTATGGGGGTAAAGGAGTATTAACCGCAGTCCGCAACATTAAAGAAAAAATTAGCCCCGAATTGTTAAACGTTGATGCTTTAGAACAGACAACCGTTGACCAAATCATGATCGATCGCGACGGTTCACCTAATAAAAAGAACCTGGGAGCAAACGCAATTTTAGCGGTATCCCTAGCTACAGCCAAGGCTGCTGCTGAAGAAGTAGAGTTACCCCTCTATCGCTATTTAGGTGGTCCATTATCCAACGTTTTACCTGTACCGATGATGAACGTGATCAACGGTGGTTCTCATGCCGACAATAACGTAGACTTTCAAGAGTTTATGATCATGCCTGTCGGGGCAGATTCTTTTAAAGAAGCTTTGCGCTGGGGGGCAGAAGTATTTGCCACACTGAGTAAAGTCTTGGGAGAGAAAAATTTGCTATCGGGGGTAGGAGACGAAGGGGGATACGCGCCTAACCTGGGTTCTAATCAAGAGGCTTTGGATTTGTTGATTACGGCAATTGAACAAGCGGGCTACAAGCCAGGTGAGGAAATAGCCCTAGCAATGGACGTAGCTGCTAGCGAATTTTATCAAGATAGTAAATATATCTACGATGGTGAAGCTCATTCTGCTGAAGAATTTATTAGTTATCTAGCAGAGTTAGTCGAACAGTATCCAATTATTTCCATTGAAGATGCGCTGCACGAAGATGATTGGGATAGTTGGAAAATTCTGACCGAAAAACTCGGTGCAAAGATTCAGCTTGTCGGGGATGACCTGTTTGTAACCAATCAAACCAGACTGCAAACAGGAATTGACTTGAGCGTAGGTAATGCGATTTTGATCAAGCTAAATCAAATTGGTACGCTGACTGAAACTTTAGCAACAATCGATCTGGCGACTCGTAGCGGTTATCGTTCTGTAATCAGTCATCGTTCAGGAGAAACTGAAGATACTACTATTGCCGATCTGGCTGTTGCTACCCGTGCGGGACAAATTAAGACTGGTTCTCTTTGTCGTAGCGAACGGGTTGCCAAGTATAATCGTCTATTGAGGATTGAAGAGGAATTGGGCGATCGCGCTATCTATGCTGGCAAGGTTGGTTTGGGACCAAAAGGCTCAAAAGCTTAATCAGCTAGCTTGAAAACTAAGGTTTGAGTAAGTCTGAGCCTCAAATCTTCAATCTAGTAGTAACCTATAAACAGCCAGATTAAACTTGACATGGCAACATAGAAATGAGTTACATGAAATTAGAGTTGGACAGCGTTAGCCCCGTTGCATTTTTGATGACAAACTTGCCTGTCTATGCTGTAAGCAATTATCTATCCGAACATCATCATCTTTAGGGAAATATGAACACGAATTCTCAAAAGCTTGGTCAAAACGTTACTGCTGGTAATTTGGCTAATCGCACGATTCAAGTAGAGGACGATCGCACGGGAATGAGCGTGGAGACTCTCAAACGAGCTTTCGCTGATAACCTGTTTTATCTTCAAGGGAAAGATGAATCCAACGCTACTCTTCACGATTACTACCAGGCATTAGCCTATACAGTGCGCGATCGCTTGTTACATCGCTTTATTAAAACAGGACGGACTTACTACGAAGAGAACGTCAAGGTAGTCTCCTATCTTTCCGCAGAATTTTTGATGGGTCGTCACTTGGAAAATAACTTGATTTCCCTGGGGATCTATGAAAAAATGCGCCAGGTGGTTCAAGAGTTCAATTTAGAGCTTGAAGACTTGGTAGAAGAAGAACCCGATCCTGGTTTGGGAAACGGCGGTTTGGGTAGACTGGCTGCCTGTTTCCTAGACTCTCTGGCTAATTTAGAAATGCCCGCCATTGGTTATGGTATTCGTTACGAATTTGGTATTTTCCATCAGGCGTTAAGAGACGGTTGGCAAGCAGAAATCCCCGATAACTGGCTGATGACTAAAAACCCCTGGGAAATTGCTCGTCCTGCGGACGCAGTAGAGATTAAGCTAGGGGGACACACCCAAACTTATAAGGATGAAGAAGGCAACGATCGCGTAAGCTGGATTTGCGATCGCAAGGTTAAAGCCGTTCCTTATGATACTCCAGTACCAGGATATCGTACTAATACGGTTAACTCGTTACGCTTGTGGAAAGCCGAAGCTAGTGAAGAATTTAACTTTGAGGCATTTAACGCTGGTAACTACGACCGTGCGGTAGCTGAAAAAATGAGTTCGGAAACTATTTCCAAGGTACTATACCCCAACGATAATACGCCTCAGGGTAAAGAACTACGTTTGGCACAGCAGTATTTCTTTGTTTCTGCTTCTTTGCAAGATTTGATTCGCATTCATTTACACATTCACCCCAATCTGACCAACTTCCACGAACGGGCTGCAATTCAGCTCAACGATACCCACCCAGCAGTAGCAGTAGCAGAGTTGATGCGCCTGTTTGTCGATGAACACGGCATGGACTGGGATCTGGCTTGGGATATTACCCAGAAAACTTTGGCATATACCAACCACACTCTGCTACCAGAGGCTCTAGAAAGATGGTCGGTTAGTTTGTTTAGCCGAATGTTGCCCAGACATATCGAGATTATTTACGAAATCAATCATCGTTTCCTCGAAGACATTCGTACTTGGTTTCCCGATGATGAAGATTTGGCTGCCGAACTTTCGATTATTGAAGAAGGGGCAGATAAAAAAGTCCGTATGGCGAATTTAGCCTGTATTGGTAGTCATGCGATCAACGGCGTGGCAGCATTGCATACCAAACTGCTGCAAAAATATACCCTTCAGGGTTTCGCCAGACTATGGCCCGAAAAGTTCTTTAACAAGACTAATGGCGTTACTCCCCGTCGCTGGATCTTGCTGAGTAATCCCCGATTAGCCAAGCTGGTTACGGAAAAAACTCAAAGCGATAGCTGGTTGAAAAACCTTGACGAAATGCGGGTGTTAGAAAAATTTGCTGAAGAACCCGAATTTTGTCAGCGCTGGCGAGAAATTAAGCGTCAAAACAAAATCACCCTCGCAGCGCAGATTAGAAAAACCAAAAACATCGAGGTAAACGTTGATTCTATTTTTGATGTCTTGGTCAAACGGATTCACGAATACAAACGTCAGCATCTAATGGTGCTGCACATCATTACCTTATATAATCGCATCAAGCAAAACCCCAGTATCGATCTTGTGCCTCGCACCTTTATCTTTGGTGGTAAAGCTGCACCTGGTTACTTTATGGCAAAGCTAATTATTAAATTTGCCAACGCGGTGGGCGAAGTGGTGAATAAAGATCCCGATGTCAAAGGACGCTTGAAGGTAGTTTTCTTGCCTAACTTTAATGTGTCTCTGGGACAAAAAATCTATCCTGCTGCGGACTTATCCGAACAAGTTTCCACCGCAGGGAAAGAGGCTTCTGGTACGGGTAACATGAAGTTTGCCATGAACGGCGCATTAACCATTGGTACTTTGGACGGCGCAAATATCGAAATCCGTGAAGAAGCTGGCGCAGAGAACTTTTTCTTGTTTGGTTTGACAGCAGAAGAAGTTTATCAAATGAAGGCGGAAGGTTACGATCCGATGTCTTATTACGACAACAACCAGGAACTTAAAGCGGTAATCGATCGCGTTGCCAAAGGCTACTTTAGTCATGGTGATACCAAGCTATTTAAGCCAATTATTGATTCTTTGCTCTATGACGATCCCTATATGCTGTTGGCAGACTATCAGTCCTATATAGACTGTCAGGATCAAGTTTCTGAAACTTACAAAGACAAAGACAAATGGACTAAAATGTCGATTCTTAACTCGGCAAGAATGGGCAAATTCTCTAGCGATCGCACTATTCAAGAATACTGCAAACAAATTTGGGATCTAGAACCAGTCCAAATCGATCTAGAAGCCTATAGTCAAGAAAATGGAGCTGGAGCTGTTTCTGTAAACGCTCAATAGAAGCTTGTGAAAGCTAATTGCTATAGGATTTGGGATGTCTCAGTTGGGACATCCTTTTTTTTGAGTCAATTTTTCATAATATCTTCTGCCAGAATAGTTGCTATAGCTTGGCAATCCAAATCTAGCTACATCTTGAGTTTGCCACCATACCGAAGCTGAGATCGCGATCAATTTATTGCCAATGAGTCCGCTATAAATAACCCGAAATATATTCACCACAACTGAATTAAAGTCTATTATTTTTTTAGAGAATCAATCTTAATTCCCAAAAATTTCCTTGGCGGTAAGCTGAAGTTGCGGAAAAACCGAAGAGTTGATCTTTTGTTCTCCTGTAAAGGTAGTCTCGTCGTAAAGTCCTTCGTTGAGAATCAAGACTGTTAGTTTGTTAATAAGAGGATCGACAATCCAATATTCAGCAATACCCCTGGCTGCATACTCCGAGCGTTTATAACGATAGTCGCGGTCATGATTGACTTTACCAGGAGAAACTACTTCCACTACTAAAGCAGGAGGAGGCATATCAGACATAATTGTGCTGCGTTGATTGCCATATAAGGCATCGGCTAATTCTTCGGTCAATACCATCAAATCGGGTAAACGAACGGTGGTGCGACTACCGCTAACTACAATTTCAGTATCTTTACAGCGCAACAGACGAGGAGCAACAAATCGAGCAAAAAACAATAGTAGCCTAATGGCAATTTCGGCATTTTGCGGACTTTCTGGAGGCATTTCAATTAAATTTCCTGCCGATAGCTCATAGTGTTGCTCTCTACTGCGATCGTAGTTGAGATATTCTTCTAGAGTTAGCTGTTGTGTGGCGATGCTCATCGAATTTAGAAAACAGACTACTCAGATTATATCAATTGAATAGGATCGCCGTCTTATGCCTTAAATTTCTTCTATACTGTATTGCTGTATATAGATTTATAGCAATACTTCCTACTTCCTACTTCCTACTCACGAGCAATTTACTAATCTTATCCTAGCCAATTAACTCACTACGATACCATCATGATCCCCAAAATCTCGACCATAGACTTATTTAAGCTGGCTTCTGGTGACGTATTGTCCCTACAGGTATACAAGTTTATTGGCGAATCGGGCAAAAAAGCTTATATTCAGGCAAATTTGCACGGTGGAGAAATTGTCGGAAATGGAGTGATTCAACAGTTAATTGAATTTTTGACTACTTTGGAGCGATCGCAGCTAACAGGAGAAATCTGGTTAGTACCCGTGTGTAATCCTCTAGGAGTCAATCAGCGATCGCATTTCTTTTCTACGGGTAGGTTTAATAGTTACGATGGTAAAAACTGGAATCGGATTTTCTGGGATTATGAACAAGAGGCAAAAGATCTCGCAGAGTTTGCCAAGTCTCAACAAGAAAATTCTCCTGAAGTTATTAGAAGTAATTATCTGGCTAAAATTAAACAAGCCTGGGAACAAGAGTTTGAGCGCATTAATAAACCGAGTAGCGTACCAATTAGTGAGCAATATCGTTATCAACTCCAGTCTTTATGTTTAGATGCCGATTATGTGATTGATATTCATAGTTCGAGCAATCAGGCGATCGACTTTACTTTCGGCTTTAAAGAAAGAATCGACAGTATTAAATATTTGTTACTAGAGTATGGCGTTTTAATGGACGAGTATGACGGTGATGCTTTTGATGAGGCATTCTTAAAACCTTGGCTGGCTTTAGAGAAAGAATTGGCTAATTTAGGCAAAGAAATCCAATTTGATGTGGAGTCTTGGACTTTAGAGTTGGGTGCAGGAATGGCAATGAACCCAACTTCCGTAACCAAAGGGGTAACAGGAATTAAAAATTATTTAGCTCATAAGCAAATGCTGTCTTTACCCCAGTCAGTTACCACCGCCGACATGACTATAGTGCAGCGAAATAAAGTCAACAGCTACTATGCCCCTACTGGCGGAATGGTTCAGTCCAGATTACCTCTAGAAACCAGAGTCAATCCAGGCGATCGCCTATATCAACTTCTTAGCTTTAATAAACGAGGGCAAACTCCAGAAATAATCGATATTTATGCGGAAACTAAGGGAATAGTTTTTGATATTTCTACCAATCAGTGTGTCAGCCAGGGTGAATATGTAATGGATATTTTGGATTGTTAACTTGGCAGTGGTAATTTTGCTAAGCTAGATCTTACTGGGAATTAGGGTGTTGCTGAACGTGTAATGATCGAACACTATTTATCTATTCCTGACTACTTATTTTATGAATCAAGAATTATTAGATAATCAACTTACTACCATTCCCCTTGCCCCCCAAGGATTTAAGTCTGGTTTTGTAGCCATTGTTGGTAGACCAAATGTCGGGAAGTCTACCCTGATGAATCATTTAATCGGGCAAAAAATTGCGATTACTTCTCCTGTTGCCCAAACCACTCGCAACCGCTTACAGGGAATTTTGACTACTCCCGAAGCTCAAATTATCTTTGTCGATACTCCAGGAATTCACAAACCACACCACGAACTAGGCAAAGTATTGGTGCAAAATGCCAAAACAGCGATCAAGTCAGTGGATTTGGTTTTATTTGTCGTAGATAGTTCCGTCGAGGCGGGAACGGGCGATCGCTTTATTCTCAATATTTTAAGCAAAATAAAGACTCCAGTAATCCTCAGTTTAAATAAAGTAGATTTGCAGCCCAGCAATTATCAATTTATTGACGATACTTATGCCGATCTAATTGCCAACAATAATTGGTCTTCGGTTAAGTTTTCCGCCACTACTGGCGCGGGAACAGAAAATCTTCAGCAGACTTTGATTGACAATTTGGAACCAGGTCCATATTACTATCCTCCCGATTTAGTAACAGACCAGCCCGAACGCTTCATTATGACTGAGTTGATCAGAGAACAAATTCTACTGCATACTCGTCAAGAAATCCCTCATTCTGTGGCAATTACGATTGAAAAAATTGAGGGAACTTCTAAAACAACTAAAGTTTATGCTGCAATTAATATCGAACGTAATTCCCAAAAAGGCATTATTATCGGCAAAAAAGGTAGTATGTTAAAAACTATCGGAACGGCAGCCCGTCAACAAATTCAGAAGCTAATTTCTGGCAAAGTTCATTTAGAATTATTTGTCAAAGTCGAACCTAAATGGCGACAATCTCAGTTACGTCTGGCTGAATTTGGCTATCAGGTTGAAGAATAGATAATAACTAACAACTAACAACTTTTATGGCAGAGGATATCAAAGTTAAAGTTAAATTGTTTGCTATCTACCAGGAAGTGTTTGATCGCCCTGAATTGGAGATGATGCTTCCTTCCCAGACTACCGTAGGTAATGTTTTGGAGTCTTTAATCGAGCAAAAACCTAATTTGACCAAGTGGCGTGAGGTTACTCGTTTTGGAGTTAATCTGCAATTTGTTGCATCAGATACTTTGCTCAGAGATGGCGATGAGGTTGTTTTGATTCCTCCTGTTAGTGGTGGCTAGTAAAAATTAACTAATTAATCCTGTGTCTAGTAAAATGTTTTGGCTTGCTGAATATTGCGTTATGAAAATCCACAGATGAACACAGCGATGCAGCGCGCGACGCGAAGCTAGTCCTTTAGGGGTCTTGGGGGTTTCCCCCATAAGCGACTGCATCAAGAAGATAAACGCAGATGGTTAGCTTGCTTACCAACTATTTCTGGGTTTTTGATAAGTATAGATAGCGATCGCCATAAATTTTATAGTTGTTTTTGTTGAGAGGTTGTTTAACCTTTAACTGCCCCTGCGGTTAATCCCTGAACGATCTGACGTTGGAAGATTAAGACGAGAATTACTAGGGGTAGAGTACCTAAAACTGTGGCAGCAGCGATCGGTCCATAGGGAATATCAAATAAGGTTGCGCCTCCTAGTTGGGCGGTAGCTACGGGGATAGTTTTTTTGGCTTCTTCGGTAATAAATGTTAGGGCAAATATGTATTCATTCCAGGCAAAGATGAAGGACAAGATGCCAGTGGTTGCCAATGCTGGTAGAGTCATGGGCAGTACGATATTTATCAGCATTCCTACGGTTTTATAGCCATCCATTTTGGCAGCATCCTCTAAGTCTTTGGGAAGTTGTTGAAAAAAGCTTCTCATAACCAAGATGGTTAAAGGTAAATTGATGGCAGTGTAAGGAATAATTAAAGCCAGATAGCTATTACCCAAACCAACAGCTTTGACAATTTCCAACAATCCCAAGAACAGCAACACATAGGGAAATAAAGTAATAATTAAAACCCCAGTTAAAATTATGTTTTCTCCTGGTAGGTTCATTCTCGTCAAAACATAGGCTGCGGGAGAACCCAAAACGAGACATAAAATAGTTGAAATGCTAGCTACCAAAGCACTATTGAAAATGTAGAGTAAAAAAGGGCGACGGCTAAATAATTCGGTATAGTGACTAAAAGTAATCTTGTTGGGCAAATAAACATTAGGAATTGCCGAGATATCTTCATTCAGCTTTACGGAAGTTATTATTTGCCACAGAATAGGTGCTAGGAAAAAAACCACGGTCAAAAAAATCCCTAACCCCAACCAAATCGCGGAGGGAGACAAATTAAGCGTTGGTTGTTTGGTTTTAATCGACGACATAGCTAGCCTAGATGTTTTGGGTTGTTACTGGAACTATGTTACATTCTTTGAGAACTTAAATTGTATTTTAAGTCAATTAAGCCAGAGCTGTTTAAAGCTATTTTTGAGCCAGCTTGCCAGAATCGAAGGCAAAAATAGTTGCTTTGAGCAAGATTAATTAATACCTAGTAATAAGCCGAGAGTGATCTCGGCTTTTTAGTCTATCAAGGTAAATTCAAACCACAATGATCGAGCGATTTGCTACCACTTGAGTAGATTAAACTGCTCCATGTCAATGGTGTCGCGGTTGCGGTAAATAGCTAAAACAATTGCCAAACCAACTGCTGCTTCTGCTGCTGCTACGGTAATTACAAACACTGTAAATACCTGACCTTTGATGTCACTAGGGTCTAAATAATTGGAAAATCCTACCAAATTTAGATTTACTGCATTGAGCATCAATTCAATCGACATCAAAACCCGCACTGCATTACGGCTAGTGATCAATCCATAAATACCAATACAAAACAATGCTGCTGCTAATAGCAGAAAGTATTCTAATTGCACTTAAGTTCTACTCCTTCATTACTTGTTACTAATTACTGCTTACTTCTATAGAGTAATAGTACTAATTTTGCTGGTCACCATCTCCACCTAACGTAGCCAATTCACGAGGACGTTCGGGCAGAGTAAGGCTAGTGGTTACAGTTTCTTCGGTGACTATAGTTTCAGGAATCAGATCGCGACGCGCTAAAATAATTGCTCCTACCATTGCCATTAAAAGCAATACCGAAGCTAACTCAAAAGGTAATAGATAATCACTAAAGAAATGTTCGCCCAAAGCTATAATTGTGTTGTCAATTACCGCAGGAGAGGTAGTATCTAGCGACCAAGGAGTTGCCAGAACCATAGTTCCCAACAAAGCAAACAAGCCAAAACAAACTACCGCAGTTGCTATTTTACGTATTAGACGACCAGGAAGTTCAACATAGTCTTCTTGTTTATTTACCAGCATAATAGCGAATAGAATCAGTACATTCACTGCCCCTACGTAAATCAGAACTTGTGCAGCAGCCACAAAATCAGCGTTGAGCAGAATGTATAAACCAGCAATACTAATAAATACTCCTGCTAGCAAAAAAGCGGAATGAACAATCTTGGAGAGTAGGACAACCCCCAAAGCTGCTCCCAGCATCATCACCGCCAAAATGCCAAAAGAAACTATCTGCACTCCTTCAGCTAAATTCACTTTTTTCTCCTCTATAAATGTTATTTGATTAATCAAAGACAATAGCTTTAGCTTTCGCTGGCTGCTTCTTCTTTGGGTTTGGCAGCTTCAATTTCTTCTAAAATTTCCTCTGGGCGTTTACCAGCACGCTGCGATCCGCTAGGCAAATCATGAGGATCGGTTACACCTTCAGGTAAGTAAGCAAACTCTTTAAGTGGCGTAACCATAGGATCTTGGGTAACTTTGTAGGGCAAACGTCCCAAAGCGACGTTATCGTAGTTGAGTTCGTGGCGGTCATAAGAAGCCAACTCATATTCTTCAGTCATCGAAAGACAGTTTGTTGGGCAATATTCGACGCAGTTACCACAGAAAATGCAGACCCCAAAGTCAATACTATAGTGATTGAGCTTTTTCTTCTTGGCTGTTCTGTCAAATTCCCAATCAACTACGGGTAGGTTAATCGGGCAGACGCGAACACAAACCTCGCAGGCGATACACTTGTCAAACTCAAAGTGAATTCTACCGCGATAGCGTTCGGAAGGAATTAATTTTTCGTAGGGATATTGAACCGTTACGGGACGACGCTGCATATGGTCGAAAGTGACAGAAAGTCCTTGACCAATATACTTCGCTGCTTGCCAGCTTTCTTTGGCATAGTCTTGTACTTGTTTGAGAATATTAAACATAATTTTTGCGTCTTGGTTTTATTGAGATATTTTGGCTTGATTTAGCCCCCAAATGCTATAGGGAAAGTCAATTTTAAAGCAGCCGTAATTAGCAGGTTGGCTAAAGAGACGGGTAATAAAAACTTCCAACCTAAGTCTAATAGTTGGTCGATCCGAACGCGGGGTACAGTCCAACGCAACAAGATAGCAATGAAGACCAGGAAGTAAGCCTTAATTAGAGTCATTAGAATGCCCAAAGAACCAGTCAGTACCTGTAGCCAGGGGGTAGTGTCGGCAACACCGAGCCAATCTGCCAAACGATCTAGAGGAACAAAAAATTCCCACCCACCTAAATATAGAACAGCAAAAACTAATGCCGATAATACTAAGTTAACGTAAGACCCCAAATAAAACAGAGCAAACTTCATCCCAGAATATTCTGTTTGATAACCTGCAACTAATTCTTCTTCTGCTTCGGGTAAATCGAAGGGTAAACGCTCGCACTCGGCTAAAGCTGCAATCCAGAAGATGATAAACCCTACAGGTTGTCTCCAGATGTTCCAGCCTAAAATACCATAGCCTGCTTGCTGTTCGACAATATCTACCGTACTGAGGCTGTTAGACATCATCACGATCGCCAGTACCGATAGAGCCAAAGGAATTTCATAACTGATCGACTGGGCTGCTGCTCTCAAACCACCAAGCAAGGCATATTTGTTATTAGAAGCGTAACCAGCCATCAATAAGCCGATTGGAGCAATACTAGCCAAAGCAATCCAGATAAAAATCCCAATGTTAATATCCGTAATTACCAAGTTTTGTCCAAAAGGTACAATTAAGTAAGACAAAAATACGGGGACTACTACCAACACGGGTCCCATCGTAAATAGCCAGGGATCGGCTTTGGCAGGGATCACATCTTCCTTGAAGACCAACTTAATCCCGTCGGCGACTGGTTGCAAAACACCTAACGGACCTGCATATTCCGGTCCAACTCGCTGTTGAGCAGCAGCAGAGATTTTACGCTCCAGCCAAACTACTACCAAAACTCCTACAGTTGCGCCAATAATCATCAACAACATCGGCAACGGTAGCCAAATAGCTTTGGCTAGACCAAGCGATAGCCCAAAGTCTTGTAGAGTTTGGATAAAACTTCCTTGTAAATCGATTCCTGAGTTCATATTTGTATATCGTATTGGATTAAGCTAATCTCAGACTAAATAAGACTTATACAATTTTTCACTGCTTATCATTGCTAGTATATCGCTGTCGGTCAGTCTATAAATCTTGAATTAGTTATAAAAACTTAAATTAAAACTAATGATAACTACATCTAAACTCAAAGCTTGGTCAAAGGCGATCGCCCAACCCGCAACAGAATTTCATTCGACAACTCTATCAATTATCGCTGGAGAAATTCCTCTGGAGCTGCGAGGCACACTATACCGTAATGGTCCAGCAAGACTCTCTAGAGGAGAACAACGAGTAGGACACTGGTTTGACGGTGACGGAGCTATTCTAGGAGTTCATTTTAACGATTCTGGGGTAACAGGAGTGTATCGCTACGTACAAACCCTAGGATACTTAGATGAGCAAGCAGAAAATGAGTTTATCTATCCTAACTATGGAATGACGGCTAAAGGAGCATTTTGGAATAATTGGCTAAAATCTGTCAAAAACGCTGCCAATACTTCAGTTTTAGCATTACCAGACAGATTACTGGCTCTTTGGGAAGGTGGATCTCCTCATGCCCTAGACCTAAATAGCTTAACTACTTTAGGTGTGGACGACTTTGGTTTGGGTGACAAAGCTTTTTCTGCCCATCCCAAAGTCGATCCCGTTACGGGTGATCTGTTTAATTACGGCATGGGTGCTGGGTTAAATGCCGAGCTTAACCTTTACCATTATGACTCCCAAGGCAAGCTCAAACAGCAATCTCATACTCTATCGGGATTGCCCTTAATTCACGATTTTTGTCTGGCAGGACAATATTTGATTTTTTTAGTCTCACCAGTAAGGGCAAACCTTGCTCCTATTGTGTTGGGTCAAAAAAGCTACAGCGAAGCAATGGAATGGAAACCAGAGTTGGGTACGGAGATCTTGATTTTTGACCGCGATTTGTCTTTGGTGAGCCGTAGTCAAACGGATGCTTGGTTTCAGTGGCATTTTGCTAATGGCTATGTCAACGAAGAAGGCAAGATCGTTACCGAATTTACTCGCTATGAAAATTTTGACACCAATCAGTATTTAAAAGAAGTGGCATCTGGCTACACTAAAACCCCAGCCCCAGGAACTTTATGGTCGCTGACAATTGAACCACAAACGGCAAAAGTAATTAGTAACGAGCAAATATCTAATGCTGCGGGAGAGTTTCCCCTAGTTTCCCCGCAAAAAGTCGGACAGTCTTGGCGTTATACCTATTTAAATGTCCATAGCGATCGCTCTAGAGTTGGTCAGGAGTTATTTAATGCGATCGCCCGTCTCGATCGTCAAACTGGTAAAATGCTCGTTGCGGATATGGGAGAAAATATTTATCCTGCCGAACCGATTTTAGTACCTAGCCAAGATAACCCCGAACAGGGTTGGTTGTTGACCGTGGTTTATGATGGCAACAGCGATCGCAGTGAAGTCAGAATCTATCATAGCGATCGCCTATCCGAACCTCCTGTATGTCGGATTGCTTTACCTGCGGTTATTCCCCATAGTTTCCACGGCACTTGGAAACAGGCATAGCGTTCGAGTAGCTTGGGGAGCTAGGGAGATGGGGAGCTAGGGAGTTAAAGTGCAGAAATTATTCAACAACAAAGCGACCGCTGTTTTTTTAAATGGATTCCATCATAAATAAAAAATCGATTAAAAGCTCATCTTGTTGTTCTTGACATAGAACAATACTGTCTACATATTCAAGATCGCTCAAGTCTGAAACAGATTAGGTGCTGGCAGGGTTGCATTGTCTTGAAGTAACATTTCTAAAACTTCTTGAGCATTTTTTAAGGCTTGTTCATAAGTTTCGCCGTGAGTTACTGGCTGATAATAATTAACGCCTAGTGTGAATTAGCTTCGTTGAAAAGTTATTAGTTCGTAGCTATTAGCTTTTTCAGATTCTAGTAGTTGTCTAAAAGTTAACTAAATAGATCTAAAGCTACGTAATTCCTTCGTTTCTGGCTGATCTATTTAGTGATTTTAATTCACACCAGGCGTAATTAGTAAACTCAGGAATTGAAACAACATAACAAACATAACATTGGTCTTCTTCTGACCATTGAATCAGAATGCTATAAGGTGAATTCATGCTTAAGCCTCTTTTATATCTTTTAACAACTGCATAACTTCCTTTTCCTGGTAACGTTTAGCATCTGCACCATCTTTACCAGACAGAACTATTTTGCGATCGATTAGAGGATGCTTCTATTTTATTATTTGAAGTGGGATGATGCTCCGCTGCTACTATCGTGGATCGCTGTTTTTTCTAATGAATAACTTAGACAATCGACCATCAACCATTAAGCAAAAGCTGGCTCAAATGCAGTTAGCCGACTCATTCTTTCCTTCTGGATCCTATACCCTATCTCATGGTTTAGAGTCTCTAGTTCAACAAGATAAAATACGGCAGCCTGAGGATTTAGTTTCCTTTCTTCAAATACTCGCATACAATAAAATTGCTACTTGCGATCTTGTGGCTTTAATTCATGCTTATCGAGCTGGCGCAGCAAATGATTTGGAAAAGATTATCCAGATAGATGCCCAATTATTTGCTCAAACTTCCATCGCAATCACGCGCAAAACTCAACAACAAAGCGGGCGAGCCTTACTAATGGTGGCGCAATCTACCTGGCAACATCAACAGCTAGCAACTTTAGCTCAAAAACGCGCTTTGAATCAATTTTATTGTCTGCACCCTATTGTCTTTGGTGTAGTGGGAAACCTCGCGGGTTTAACCGCAACCGATACAGCTTTGGCTTTTTTACATGGCTTAGTCACGGGGATACTCGGTGCAGCAATTCGTTTGGGAATTTTGGGACACCTGCAAGCACAAAAAATCCTGCTTCAGCTAGCACCAGATCTGGAAGCAGCCTACAAAATTGCATCTTCGATGAATTTAGAGCAAATGTGGTCTTGCACTCCTGAGATTGATTTGGCACAGATACACCATACAAAATTAGCTAGTCGATTGTTTGCTAATTAATTGACGATGATAATTAATTGGCTTATTTGGGAATCATAAGCGTAACAAATTAATTCTCGCCATTATGACAACAACGACAAAGCTTAATTCCAGGGAATTATTGTCTCAACTAGCAGACTCTAATAGTTCTGGTTGCCTTGAACTTGATGAAGGATTGGTTTCTTGGAAAATTTATTTCCAAGGGGGAAAAATACAATATGTCTGTTGTTCTGCACAATTGCTAGACCAACTTAAGTATTATCTACATTATTTTGGATGGAAACAAGCGATCGCAGCTTTGAAAAACTTGCCTCCATCTATAATTAAGATGCAGTCTTCTCCACAAAATAAATCTCCGACTCAAAATCTCTATGGCAAAGTTATTCCTTGGCTTCTGACAGAAAAACACCTCGATCTATCACAATGTTTAAAACTGATCGAGCAGATCGACAAAGATGAAATACAGTATTGTCTTTGGCTAGATCGAGGTACTTCTTCATGGCACGAGGGACATCCTCTTCCTTCTTGGATTCCCTTACCAATTCAAGATTCGCTATCTCTTAGCGTATCGGAATGTTTGAACCAGGAACAAATCAGGCTAAAACAGTGGCAAGATTGCAGTAATGAAATACTTTCTGTCTATCAACGTCCATATTTTCCTCCTAGTTGGGAAACAAAATCTCTTCCAGCTTCTGGTTCATTAAATCGTAGAACCCTAATAGAACTGACTCAGGTATTGAGAGGGCGTACCAGCATTCGCCAACTATCAATATTACTCAAAAAAGACGAGCTTCAGGTAGCAAAAATTTTGTCTCCATACATTGATGAGAAGATTATTTATTTGAATGATGCTCAATCTCCTCTAGACAAATTACCTGCTATTCCTAAAACCAAACGAGATGTAGGGCATTCATTATCAAACTCCAATAATGATAGTAAAGCTGGACATCCTAATGCTGCTAATGCCCAGAATAAAACCTGGAAAATAGTATGTATTGATGATAGCCCGACTATTTTAGCTGAAATCAAGCGTTTCCTTGGTCAAGAAAGATTTGAGGTCACGGCTATAGACGATCCCGTTCAAGCAGTATCGCGAATTTTTCAAATTTCACCAGACTTAATTCTGCTGGATATTAGTATGCCTAGAATTAATGGTTATAAGCTATGCGGACTGCTAAGAAGCAGCGGTAAATGCAACGATACTCCAATTATCATGGTGACAGGAAACACAGGATTTATTGACAAGGCAAGGGCGAAAATATCTGGAGCAACCGATTATTTAACCAAGCCTTTTACTCAACAAGGATTAACAGAAATTGTCGAAAAGTACCTCAAATAATTTGTAAATTAATAAATTATTTTTTTAGAGATTATTAGAGATCGTTTTAGACAACTGACCGCTCCAAAGTAAATATTATTTAATTGAAACTAACCAAAATCATGAAAACTATCTTGATCGTTGACGACATCCAATCTGAATTAGATTTAATGGCAAAATACCTATCTACTGCTGGCTATAACATTATTCTGGCAAATGGTGGAAAAGAGGCAATTGGCAAAGCCGAAAGCAACAAACCCGATGCGATTGTGACAGATTGGATGATGCCAAAAATGGGAGGTTTAGACGTTTGCCGTAAGCTCAAAAAGAACCCCGCAACTGCTGAAATTCCCATAATTGCCTGCACTGCTAAAGATAGAGAAGTCGATCGCATGTGGGCATTAAAACAAGGGGTCAAAGCTTATGTCACCAAACCCTGTACCAAAGAAGAATTGGTGAGCGCAGTCAAAGAAGTAATTGGATAAATAACCATGTCAATATCAAGCCCAGCTTCGAGAATTCAAGCTAATTTACAGGAGTTATTTAAAGGAAATTCCGTATCGGGAAATCCTTACATCAAATTTCAACTGACATCAGAGATTACCGCTTTGCTGTCGATGGAACAGGTGCAGGAGACTTTGATAGTTGAAGCTGGGCAGATAACTCCTCTGCCTAGTATGCCAGAATCGGTTATTGGTATGATGAATTCGCGCGATCGCGTTTTTTGCGTTTTCGATCTGGCTCAATTATTAACCCTGCCTTCTCAATTAACTACTCCTCAGCAATATCAAGTTATTGTGTTGCAAACTAATCCCCTAACGCCTATTCAGGTTGGACTGGCGGTAAGTAGCATCCAGGGCATTATTCGTTTACCAGCCGAACAGATTCAATCATCTACAGCTGCTTCGACTTCTAAGATTGCGTCTTATCTTTCTGGTGTAGTGCAAAGCGAAACAACGATGATTCCTGTATTGGAGTTCGGACGGATCTGGAAATCTTTAGTCGCAGTTTGACCCTCTACAGCCCACGAATTGAGCAAAAGCCAAGACTAAATTTTTTTATGGAAGTTATTTTTACTACTTCTTTGGGTACTACCTATTTTGCTCTATTTTAGCCCGATAGTACAATTCGCTAATTTTTGACTACAGTTTTAGCGAAAACCAAAAATCATCATCATTGATTTACGCATATCTCTATGAAACTACCACTATTTAAAAGCCTACGTTTTCGGATACCATTAACCCTGGTTGCTGTTGGCATCATACCACCAATTGTCATTGGGATTGGATTTGCTAGCTATCGCGCTACTAAAATTATTCATGAAGATGCCGAACAAATTATTGAACTAGAGGCAGAAAAATTACAGGGCAATGTCTCGCGATGGATTCAGATGAATATCAGAGCATTAAGGAATCTGTCCACTCAACCAGCTATCACCAGCTTGAACCCCGCACAGCAAAAGCCCGTTTTAGAAAATTTGCTCGACTACTATGAAAGTATTTACCTGGCACATACTACTAATCTGAATGGGATCAATATTGCTCGTAGTGACAATCAAGCAGCAAAAGACTACAGCAGTCGCCAATACTTTAAAGGTGCTATGGCTGGTAATGAAATTACCTATCAACCGCTGATTGGTAGAACTTCTGGCAAGCCTTCGGTGTGTATAGCTACGCCAATTCAACCGCAAAATACGATTCAAGGGGCAGCGACAATTTGCAGCACCTTAGATGCTATTACCGAACAGGTTAAGCAGACAGACTTGGGAGAAACAGGGGTAGCAATTGTTGTCGATAGCGAAGGTAGGGCGGTAGCTCATACAGACCCCGAAATTACTTCAAGAGATACTTTAGTAGATCTGAGTAACTATCCTCCCGTAGCCAATATTTTGGCGGGGAATGAAGGTATATTAACCTTCGTTGACGAAGCAGGAACAGAATGGATCGCTCAAGGCGAAATGCTAGATAATGGTTGGGCTGCGGTGGTACTCCAGCAAACCAGTGAAGCTTTGGCAGCCGAACGCCAATATCAACAGATTGCCATCGCTTCAATCATTGTGGTGATCTTATTTACGAGTATTTTGACTTCAGCTATTGTTAACAGAGCAGTCAAACCCGTATCCGAGCTGACAGATGTTTCTTTGAAGGTTGCCGAAGGAGACCTCAGCGGTAGAGTAAAAAGCAATCGCGATGATGAAATCGGGATTTTGGCAGTTTCTTTTAACCTGATGGCGCAACAGCTACAGGAATCGATTGAGGATATAGAAAAAAAAGCAGAGGAGCAACGTCAACGAAGAGAACAGCTAGAAACAGCAATTTCTACTCTAATAGATGAAGTAATTGACGCGACAGATGGAGATTTAACCGTCCGAGCTAACTTGAACTCTGTAGAATTGAGTACGGTTGCCGATTTATTCAATGCCATTATTGATAATCTACAGGAAATTGCGATCGAGGCAAAACAGTCAACTAGTCAGGTAGGTTCTTCCCTGAAACAAAACGAACAGGAAATCCGTTTATTGGCACAGCAAGCCGTTACCGAAGCCGAAGAAACTCGCAATACCTTGATGTCCGTAGAACAGATGTCCCAATCGATTCAGGCAGTAGCAGCCAACGCCAGTCAGGTAGAACAGTTCGCTGATGATACCTACAACACTGTCCTGAGCAGTACTAAAGACATGGACTTCACTGTAGACAGTATTTCCAACCTGCGAACTACAGTAGGGGAAACCTCGAAGAAAATGAAGCGATTGGGAGAATCTTCGCAAAAAATCTCCCAGGCTGTCTCCTTTATTGAAGAAATCGCCCTCAGAACCAACATCTTAGCGATTAACGCCACGGTTGAGGCTGGACGAGCAGGAGAATACGGTCAGGGTTTTAGTATCGTTGCCGAACAGGTAGCAGAATTGGCGGAACAGTCCGCCACAGCAACTAAAGAAATTGCCAAAATTGTCGGAGAAATTCAGGCAGAAACTCAGGATGTCAACCAAGCTATGGAATCTGGTACGGCTCAGGTAGTAGAAACTACCCACCTGATCGAATCCACGAAAGAGAGCTTAAGACTAGTACTAGAAAAATCTCAGGCGATCAACCAGCTGATCGAATCAATCTCTCAAAGTACCATATCTCAGGCTGATACTTCCCGCAACGTGACTGAACTGATGCAAAAAATCGCTCAATTATCTGAAGTCACTTCTCACTCATCAGAAGAAGTAGCCAAATCGATTGGGGAGACAGCTCAGGTAGCTCAGAAGCTGGAGACGGCGGTAGCTCAATTTAAAGTAGCTGAATCAGCTTAATGATTGAATATTGCACCATTGAAATTATCTCTGTTTATTTACAAGTATTAAGTAATTCTTCCTATGATTAATCACGAACCACCCAAAGCAGATTCAAATCTGCCTCTCAAGAATAATTCTACCAGTAAGATGGAGGCACAAAAATTTGGTTGGGGCAAATCTTTAACCCTGAAAACTAAAGCAACTTTATTGGCGATCGCGATCGGGACAATTCCCGTGCTGGCGATTGGTGGGACTGCCTACTATTTCGCGAACAGATCGATTACCAGACAAATTGTCGAGAATGGGGAAACTCTGACAGTCAATTTACAAGATAAAGTCAATCTATTTATGAAAGAAAGATTTAATGATATTCAGGCTATGGCTAATCTGAATGTTATGACAGATCTAGCAGCTACTCCAGCTCAAAAAGAAGCTGCTCTCGAACGTCTCAAGTCGGCTTACGATGTTTATGATAGTATTGCTGTCTTTGACCTAGAAGGCAACCCGATAGCTCAAACAACAGGAAAAAAATTAGACAATCACCTAAATCGCACTTATATTCAAGCAGCATTACAAGCGAATGGTCCTGTTCTTAGCCAACCAGCTATTTCTAGCACCAAGGGTACTTTTAACATTTATGCTGCCTCGACAATCAAAGACCAATCTACAGGCAAGCCCATCGGTTTTATTCGCGCTCGCATACCCGTTACCACTTTGGCAAAAATCGTTGAAGAATACGAAACAGAAGTTATACAATTCTATGTACTCAACGCTGAAGGACAAGTTTTCCTCGGACCCGAAGGGCAATATGTTACCCAAACTCTAAGTTCGGGTAAAAGTGCTGGCGATGATACTCAGTTTGAGTTCACAGCACTAAGTCTCGATAAGATTTTCTCTGGTCTAGACTCAATCCAAAGTGCAGAAGAAGTCAGCACTACAATCGCTACCAACACCGAACAAAATATTCAAAAAATAGTATCCTATACCCCCCTCGAAAGGGTTTCAGGATTGCCAGATCTTAATTGGCAAGCAGCTCTGGCTACAGATGCGAATTTTGCTTTTACACCTCTAAGACAACTAGGTTTTACCATAGCAATTGGAACTGGCGTAACCATATTATTGGTAGCTATGATTGCAACTTTACTAGTCAACAGGGTTACAGTTCCCATGATTGATGCGGTGACAGCCGTTAAAAAAATTGGTCGTGGAGAACTTGATACTCGTCTGGCTGTAACTAGGCAAGACGAATTGGGAGAATTGAACGCTAATATCAACTTGATGGCGGAACAAATCCAAAATTCACTCCAAGAACAACAAGCTGTAGTCACAAAACAACGGCAAGAAAAAGAGCAGTTAGAACAAGCTATCTATACCCTAATCGATGAAATTAGTGATGCAACAGATGGGGATTTGACCGTTAGGGCTAATTTGGACTCGATGGAGTTGAGTACGGTAGCGGATTTGTTTAACGCCATTATTGATAACCTCCAGGAAATTGCGATTGAAGCCAAACAGTCATCGGAACAGGTAGGTACGTCCCTGAAGCAAAACGAACAGGCAATTCGTCAGTTGGCACAGCAGGCGATTACCGAGGCTGAAGAAACTCGCAGCACCCTGATCTATGTAGAACAAATGTCGCAGTCAATTCAAACAGTTGCAGCTAACGCCAGCCAAGCAGAGCAGATTGCTGATGATACTTATACTACTGCCTTAAACAGTACTAACGATATGGATTCTACCGTGGATAGTATTCTCGATCTGCGGACTACCGTTAGTGAAACCGCAAAGAAAATGCAGCGTTTAGCAGAATCTTCCCAGAAAATCTCTCAAGCCGTCACCTTGATTGAAGAAATTGCCCTCAAGACTAACGTATTAGCAATTAACGCTGGTGCAGAAGCAGACCGCGCAGGGGAATACGGTCAAGGTTTTAGTGTCGTTGCCGAACAAGTAGGTGCATTAGCCAAACAATCTAAAACAGCAATCAAAGAAGTTGCGAGCATTGTTTCGAGAATCCAAGCAGAAACCAAAGAAGTAAGACAAGCAATGGAATCTGGTACAGTCCAAGTGGTAAACACTACTCGCTTAGTGGAAAATACCAAACAAAGTTTGGCACAGGTACTAGAAAAGTCTCAAACAATCAACCAGCTGATGGAGTCGATTTCTCAAAGTACCGTATCTCAGGCAGACACTTCTCAAAACGTGACCAACCTGATGGAAAAAATTGCTCAACTATCAGCAACTACCTCTCAATCATCGGAAGAGGTAGCCCAGTCGATTGTTGAAACTGCTCAAGTAGCCCAAAAGCTAGAGTCTACCGTAGCTCAGTTTAAAGTAGCTGAATCGGTCTAACCATGGCTGAGTTCGCCTGAGAGCAAATATCAATTATTTGGTTGCAACAGTCACACGCATCTTGAGAAATGTTACTGGCTTCCTAAACCAAGACTTACTAACGATAATTATATTTATGGTTGATTTAATAACATGGATACAGAACAACAGATTCGCCTAAATTTTCTCGATGAAGCCGAAGAATATTTTGACCTTATGGAGTCTGGTTTGATCGGATTGGCTGAGGCTGCGGTCAATGCTCAAGAAGTAGATTTGGTACTACGCTCTGCCCATTCCATCAAGGGGGGGGCAGCAATGATGAGCTTCAATGCTTTAAGTCGAGTTGCTCACCGCCTAGAAGATTTTCTCAAGGTTTTACGAGTTCGTTATGCTGGAAGTTCGGTTGAGGTTGAGGTAGAAACTTCATTGCTACAGGGTGTCGATCTGCTGCGTCATATTGCCAGTCAAAATCGCCAAGAAATCGAGGTAAAAGACTCCGAAATTGACGATCGCACTCAGCCAATTTTTGAGCAGTTACAACAGCAGTTGGGAGAATTGGAAGAGGCTGACGAAGATGCTTTGTTGTCTCAAGAAGAAGATATTGACCCTGCGGTTCTGATTTTTGAAGAAGGGGTTGATTCTGTTTTAGATCGTTTTGAAACTCAACTACAAGAATTGGGAGTCGCCGAACTAGCTCAAGAGATAACTGCTACAGCCCAGGAATTAATCGGTTTTGGCATGATGGCAGATCTCGTGCCTTTTACGCAGCTTTGTGAATCGATTCAGCAAAAAGCTGCCAGTATTTCTCCAACAAACATTACGCCCTTAGCAGAACAGGCTTTAAAAACCTGGAGGCGATCGCACGCCCTGGTGATGCGGGGTAGTATTGAAAAATTACCCTCTGGTTTAGAAAACGATGATTTCTCGGTTTCAGACAACTCTACTGCTACTATTGAACCAGATGCGAGTGAAGATGAAGCCTTCGATCCTTTGGCAACAGATTCATTAGAGCTTGATGAGTTACAGTCAGCTTTTGAACTAGATGCGAGTGAAGAGCAAGCCTTTGACTCTCTAGAAGCAACTTTAGAGCTTGATGAGTTACAGTCAGCCTTTGAACCAGATGCGAATGAAGAGCAAGCCTTTGACCCTCTAGAAGCAACTTTAGAGCTTGATGAGTTACAATCAGCCTTTGAATCAGATGCGAATGAAGAGCAAGCCTTTGACCCTCTAGAAGCAACTTTAGAGCTTGATGAGTTACAATCAGCCTTTGAATCAGATGTTAGTGAAGAGCAAGCCTTTGACCCTTTAGACAACTCATTAAATCTTGATGAGTTACAGTCAGCCTTTGAGCCGAGTATTCCAGAAGAAACGCCAACCGCAACTCAGCCAAATCCTATCGCTCAAGAAACCCCCAGCTTGGCACCACGAACTCCATCTGTAGACAAGATGGTAAGAGTGCCAGTTTCTCAGCTACAGCAATTTAACAATCTTTTTGAACAACTAGTTTTAAACCGTAACAGCATAAATTTACGATTACAGCAGTTTCAAGAAATCATTTTCTTGATGAGCCAAAGGATTTCGCAGATGGAAACCTCCAACGCTCAATTAAAGAAATGGTACGATCGCGCTTCTTTAGAAGGATTTCTCGCGGAGTCACAACCAACTGCAACAACGGCGAATAATCAACAATCCGAACTTTCAGCTGGTGTTGTCTCAAGTACCCCAAGCAACAAGAATATACCTTCGCAACGCTTTGATATTTTGGAGATGGATCGCTATACCGATATTCATCTAATCTGCCAAGAACAGATCGAGACGATCGTTCAGCTACAGGAGGTGGCTACAGACATCAAGCTGGGCATACAAGAAATCAATCTGGCAGTCCGCGATCTCAACTACACGACCAAATCTATGCAGGGGAACGTTACTCGTACTCAAATGTTACCCTTTGCCGAAGCAGTCAAGCGTTTTCCTAGAGTAATTCGCGATCTGAGTCTTCAGTTCAAAAAACAGGTAAACCTCAAAATTATCGGGAAAAATACCCTTTTAGACCGCTCCGTCATTGAGGCTCTAAGCGCACCTTTGATGCACTTACTACGTAATGCGTTCGACCACGGCATCGAAGATCCTCAAGCTCGGATTGCTGCTGGCAAGCCAGAAACAGGAACAATTACCATCCAGGCTAATAATCTAGGTACCTATAGCCTGATTACCTTGAGTGATGATGGCAACGGTATTCCCCTGGATAAAATACGCGATCGCGTGGTTAAGATGGGTATTTCACGCTCTGAAGTGGCGAAAGTATCTGAAGCGGACTTACTAGACTTTATTTTTGAACCTGGATTTAGTACGGCAAAACAAGTCACCGAGCTTTCAGGTAGAGGTGTAGGAATGGATGTGGTTCGCACCAATCTTCAAGAAATTCAGGGTAATGTTCGGGTGGCTACGGAGCCAGGAAAAGGGACGACGTTTACCCTGAGAATCCCCTTTACCCTATCTATTTTGAAAGTAGCGATCGTCGAACAGGCGGGGGTTATTTTTGCTCTTCCTGCCAATAGTATTCGAGAGCTTGTCCCCGTGACTCCAGAACTAGTAACAACTTCACCAGATGCCAAACATCTATCTTGGAATCAAACCAAAGTTCCATTAGTAGAAATAGATCGAACTTTGGTCTATCGGCGTATTCGCAAAGCTGTTGACTTGACAGGAAGTCCTGCTATAGATCGAACTATGGCTTTAATAGTAGGAGACAAGGAATCGTTGGCAGCACTGCAAATTAGCTGCTTTTGGTATGAGCAAGAATCTACCATTAGGTCGATCGATAGTCCCATTCCTTTACCTCCTGGGATTATTAGCTCGGTAATCTTTGGTGATGGTAAAGTAATTCCTTTGGTAGATCCGATGTCACTGGTAGAAGAGTGCTTGAAAAATCCTTCGACCAACGTTGAGGGCGATCTCAATTTGCCCAAACCGCAAAACATCTCTTTAGCCAAAACTATCTTAGTAGTAGATGACTCAATTAACGTGCGTCGCTATTTAAGCTTGACCCTCGAAAAAGCAGGTTATCAGGTAGAGCAAGCCAAGGATGGACGAGAAGCGGTAGACAAACTGCTGGGAGGACTTGCGGTAAATGCGGTGATTTGTGATATTGAGATGCCTCGACTAGATGGTTATGGCGTTCTTGAAGAAATCAAAGAGCGAGCAGAATTTGAGCATCTTCCAATCGCTATGTTGACCTCTCGCAGTAATGAAAAGCATCGTAAAGTGGCAATGAATTTGGGTGCATCAGCTTATTTTTCTAAGCCTTACAATGAAGGAGAATTGTTAGATAAGCTAGGGGAATTGTTACACAATCAAGGTTAAACCTGCAACAGGTTGCTTCAAGCTCATCAGCCAAGGGCAACGCCCGAAAATACTTTAGGGCGATCGTGCGATCGCCCTAAGATGTGTAACTATAGCAAGCTTTTTTATCTTCTCCGTCTTGAGCCACCAAAGCTACGTCTAGGACTTCTTAGGCGATTACTACTACCAAAACTGCTAGGACGTTTCAACTGTTTAGTTTTCCCAGAAGAACGTAAGGTACTAGAACCTACGCCAGACCCAGTAGCACGAGTATTATTATTTACCCTGCGATTTTTGTTAGCCGTATTGCGAAGACTACCAGTGGTGCGGAGAGTACGACGATTCTTGACCGCTGCGGGGGGTGCATTATAACGGTCTTGATAGCGATTGACTGCTTGGGAATAGCTGCGACCATAACCACCATAACCAGTCATAATTCCTCCTGGTTGGTATACGGGGGGAACATAATATTGGGGTCTAAATAGCATACTACCAATAGCTTGCCCTGCCAAAGCTCCTGCAAAAGGTGTCCAGAAATTAGATTCTCTTCTAACCACTACCGTTTGTGGTTGACCAGTTTGGGGGTCGTTTCTAGTTTCTGTAACGTTGTGGACATACTCTATTTTAAAATCTTCGGTCAAATACATCACTGGCTGACCGTTATCCACCTGAAGATAGGTTTTTTCTCCGTTGGCTGCTGCTTCCTCGCTAATTCTAGCCATTTGTACCTGGGCTGTTTGCAATACGGGAGGCGTTCCAGGAGGAGTATTGAGCAACATTATGCTATATTCCCCACTAGCATCATCATAGGTAGCCTGCTGTACGGGATACTTACCATCACTAATCGAGCTAGGTGCAGCAGGAACACTAGCATTATTATTAAAGGAGGGTTGTTGCACTGACGCTGAGCTAGAACAACCGATAGTAGTCCAGCACAACGACAACGACATAAATAGAATTACAATTTTGCGTAGCATAAGAAAAGTTTTTTTCGATTTGTTTTGATTGTAAATCTTTCGGTGACAAAGTAGATTTGGGGAAATTACTAAATGCTTGATGTAAATTAGCTTTGTCCAAATTTAAAGGTTTCAAGCTTTAAGCCCTCAGCCACTACGCACAAGGCTCGAAGTTGAGGTTACCGTAGCGATCGCACTTCAATTTACCGATTTTATCTTAAAGCGATCGTATTTATAAATCTCAAATTAATTGTTTAACTTAAATTAAAAAGTTACTAATAAATCTTGTTTTGGTGGGCAATAATTTAAATTCTGAAATAATATTTATTCTATTGATCTTTTGCCCACCCTACAGGCGATCGCACTTTTAACCTCAAACAATTAGCAGATGGTTCTATCAGGACATTTACTACTTACTACTTACTACTACCCCTGTTAAGGTGAACGTTTGTACTGCTTATGTTGTTGTAAAAGACGAGCAGTAGAGCGATGAGGATGTTTGGGGTCATAAGTCGGTTTTGGTTTTTTCTTTTTTTGTTGTCTAGGAGAAGAACAAAACC
>JADEXJ010000230.1 GCA_015207195.1 Pleurocapsales cyanobacterium LEGE 10410 | reverse complement strand
CAATAAATTCTAAAGAGAATGTCGGTTGCTCGAAGATTGGCTGGGTAAAAATTTGCATCAATAATGATTGGGGTGTAGTGCGATCGCTATCGACCAAAATCTGTTCTGTGGCGATCGCCTGCCATTCTTCTGTACTAAGAGACGGTAATCGGTTGAGCTTACTGTAATATGACTGGGGAACCTTTAAAAAGGAAATTCCATTTTGCTGCATCTGAGCCACATCAGCAATTAAATTGTGCGATCGCAATGCTAGATGTTGAATTCCCGAACCGCCATTAAGGTCAATAAATTCCTGGATCTGCGAATTAGCCGAAGTGGGTTCGTTGATATTAAATTGTACCGCTCCACTATCGTCAACTAAAGCCTGACTATACAATCCCGATTTTTCGGTTTTGATATTAAAACTTTGCTGAATCTTGAATCCAAATAAAGCTTGGTATAGCTCGACTGCTGAGTTTAGCCGATCTTTGGCAACATTAAGCACAACATGATCGATGTTGGTAACATTGCTGGGCGGATCGGGGTTGCCCGACAAGACTGAGGACGGGCGATCCTTTAGGGTTTCTTCAACAACCTGTATGCCTTGTCGTCCCGTGTCATAATTAAAACAATCTAAATCGTAATGTTCGATTTGGCAGTCGGGTAAACAATAGTCAAGGGGATCGGTGCTAGCTTCAATCAAAGTATGTTGCAGGGAATTCCAACCTGCGACTCTGGCATACTTATATGTACCTTGAGACGACTGATAAGTTTGAGGGGGTTGTAACTCTAACTTTAGGTTATTTGCCTGTTTAATAACTGCTGAAAGATCTTTTACTCTAAAAGCAATATCTACAACACCAGAAGGATGAGAATCAAGATATTGAGTAACTCGACTTGCAGAACTTAAAGGTGAAGAAAGAACAAAGAAGGCTGAATTTAGGGCAATTATTTCTGTATGGGTATGACGATTGATAGATTTGCCGATCGCTCGAAAGCCGACATTCTGGACAAACCAGTCTCTTGTTCGTGCTGCATTTCTGGTATAGAAATGAACATGATCGATCTTCATAAAGTTATTGCTAACGTAATTGTTTAGCCTATTTATTTAGTAGCACAAATTAAACCAAAGCGTATCAACCCTCTGGCGTAGCCTCGACTCATCAAGCTGAGAGATAATGCGCCTTGGATAGTTTGCCAACCTGCCTGAAACAAGCCCATAATAGCTTGGGGTGCGACTGCTGAATCGATCACCACGTCCCAAAAAGGCGCAGCTGCCATCGACCAATCATCGGCAATAAGATTTTTAAAACCACATTCAATAGCGATCGCTCGATATTCTGATAAAGAAATAACGTAGGGCAGACAGTAAACGCGATAAATTTCTTTGAGGTGAGCAATTTCATCGGGAGTCAATTCTCCTGCCAAAGAATCGGTTTCTCGATGACACCAGGTAGCTAAAATCATCTTTCCTCCTGGCTTGAGGACGCGATAACATTCTGAGACAAACTGAGCCTTATCGGGCATATGTTCTCCACTTTCTAATGACCATACCAGATCGAAAGTGTTGTTTTCAAAGGGCATTTCTAAAGCATTGGCGACCTCAAATTTGACCCGATCGTCTAAGCCTGCTTCTGCTGCTCTTTCCTTTGCCCTCGATACCTGTACGGGAGACAAAGTGATCCCCGTAGCCCTGCTGCCAAACTTTTGTGCTAAATACAAACTACTGCCTCCAATCCCGCAGCCAACGTCAATGATATTTTGCGGGGGATTGTTCTGATTGCAATTTGCCCAGAGTAACAGCTCCTCAATCATGTCAATTTGTGCTTGACGGCGATCTAGTTTGTAGTTACCATATTTGCCATAGTAACCATGGTGCATGTGTTCGCCCCAGGTTTGCTCCCATAGCCCACTAGAGGCATCGTAAAATTTTCGGATATCTTGATATAGGTTTTGACTCATTTAGATCTGACACCAATTGCGATCAAACTTGATGAATGCAGTCATGCTGCATCGCCTTTTTACTTTATCTAAATCGCTTGTTTTTGGCTAAGATTTCGTTTTCCTGTAAATCAACTTAAAACTTTGTGATATTTCAAGATATATGTTTGTTATCGATAGATCTCTATTTTTTACTCATCTTAAGATTGTATTAAGCTTGAGGTTGCCAAATTTTTAATAGTTTACCAATATTTAAATGTTTCCTATGCCTTTTTAGATCTACCTGCTGCTTGCTTCAACGGTTCGAGCATAGTTAGAGATAAATTAAGCTGATTTAGCTGCCAGCGTTCGTTTTCTGGATGCTTTAAATCATAGCCATGATAGTCTGTGCCACCCGTCATCAACAAATTGTATTCTTGACACAGTTCCTTCAAGCGGTTGACTTTATTGTTGCCATGGTGAGGATGGTAAACCTCAATACCCATCAATCCTGCTGCTAGTAGTTCTGGTAAAACTTCCTCGACTTTTCCGCCCCGAAATAAATAGGGATGCGCCCAAACTGGAACACCACCACAGCGACGAATTAAATCAATTCCCTCTTGAATTGAAAACTTTTCATAATGAACATAGGCTGGTCGATCTTCTCCTAAAAAACGTTCAAAAGCTTCTTGAGTGGAGTTAACATAGCCTGCTTTAACCATAGCACTGGCAAGATGGGGACGACCTAAAGCCATGTTGCTATCTAAATGCGCCAATTCTAAGGGATAACCCATCGCTGCTAGATTATCTACCATTTGTTTGGCTCTACGCTTTCTACCTGCCAAACGCTCGGCTAGGGTAGCTTCGATTAGGTTTTGTTGAGGATAATAACCTAAAATATGCAGCGATCGCCCGTTATGGACGGTACTTAGTTCTACTCCTGGCACTATTTCCAGGTCGTATAGCTTCGCTGCTGCGATCGCCTCAGACCAACCATTCAGGGTATCGTGATCGGTAATAGCCAGGGCTTTAACTCCTGCATTTGCTGCCCGCTCTACAAGCTGTTGCGGGGTCAAAATACCGTCGGAATAGGTGGTGTGGGCATGAAGTTCGAGCATATTGGTTAGAATTATCTTGAGCAAGTTGATTAGTGATGGGATTGAGTTTTGACTCCTTACTGATTAGCGAAACAAGCAGTTTGATTCCCAACTTCTAACTTTTAACGCCAATCAATTCTTCGCTCATGTCAAAGTTAGAAATAACGTTTTGCACGTCGTCGAGGGATTCTAAAGTATCGAGCAGTTTAATTAGCGATCGCTCTTGTTCTGGATCGGTTATTTCAATGTTGTTATTGGGTATCCAACGTAGCTCAACATCTATAATTGACAAGTCGTACTTTTGCAAAGTCTGATTTAAGTTTTCTAAGTTGGCAACTTCGGTAAATACATCTGCACTATCCTCATTATCGTACATTTCGTAGCTATCTGCACCTCCTTCCATCGAAGCTTCGAGTAATTTCTCTTCATCAACTGCTGCTACGGTCACTACACCTTTATGCTCGAACATCCAGCTAACACAGCCTGTTTCACCCAAATTACCACCGTTTTTAGTAAATGCGGAACGGAGGTAGGCAGCAGTACGATTGCGGTTATCAGTAAAGGCTTCAATCAAAATTGCCACCCCTCCAACCCCATAGCCTTCATAGCGAATCTCTTCGAGAACGGCATCATCATCTTGGTAAGTTCCTGCTCCTTTAGCTAGCGATCGCTCGATACTATCGTTAGAAACTCCCGCAGCTTTGGCTTTATCAATTGCAGTACGAAGTTGGAAATTGCCATCAGGATCGGCGATTCCGTTACGTGCTGCTACGATAATTGCTCTAGATAGTTGAGTGAATGTTTTACCTTTTTTGGCATCTACTCTGGCTTTTTGCCTTTTGATGTTTGCCCATTTACTATGTCCTGCCACAGTTTTGTTCCACCTTCGATTGATTTAGATACTTGTTGTGGTATCTATTTTACAAATGGTTTTGCCTTTTTTTCGCTTTACTGGTACATCAAGCCAAATGCGATATCTTGGGGTTGAGAATGATAATTCACTGCACTAAGTAGGTAGGCACAATAATTTATCACACCCAAACATCTCCCTATCTCCCTATCTCCCCATCTCCCCAAGCTGACCAATTATCTTCTATTCAATTACCCCCACCTACTCATCTAACCTTTCTTATTGAGGCGTTGAGCATCAGGACAGGGAGGACTCTTTAAAGAACCGTCTAGCCATCCTGTAGCTTGATTAAGATGGGCTAAAGCTTCTTGGGGTTGGTCGTTGAGTAAAAAAACCAAGGCAGAAGTTAGCTGTTGTTTTGCTTGGGCTTGGCGATCGCCTTTTAGTCGATGCCAGTCTTGATGAGCGATTGCGCTACGTTCGGCTAAGGCTTGCGCTATTTCTAAATCTGTTAAATCAGCAGGGAGTTTATTGGTTGAGATCGGCGTTACTTCAAACATGAGTTAATATCGTGTCGAGCTAAATTGGTTTATATTTAATTTTAACGATGTCATCCCCTAAATCTGACAACAGTAAAAAAAATGAATTAGAACAACTGTTAATTGAAGTAGAGCAGTCTTTGACCCAGCTACAGGAACGTCATGCTCAAGTGAAACAAGATTTAGAGAAGCGATCGCAACTACAACAGCGTCAACAGGAACTCAAACAGCAGCAGCAAGATCAATCGATCCCCCAACCTTTAAAAACCGAACTGCGTAGCCTACAGCAAGAATTAGATAGTTTGGAACTTAACTTGGAAAGCGTTCTCTTGCCCGATATCTTTTGGCAGGTAGTGCGCTTTGTTTTTTTGGGCATTGTAATTGGGTGGTTTTTGCATATTTGGGCAACCTAATTAACCAATCGTCTGGTGAAGAGTAGCTGGGCAGAATTGAAGTTATTTAGCCAAAAGCATTAGTTGTTAGTTGTCAGTTGTCATTGGTAACAGTTTTCACCAGGTTGATGTTTCGATTATTTAGATTTAATCAAGGCTATACAAACCGCATCAACTTTGAAACCTGTAGTTTTGAAATAATGGTTCGAGGAGTAGCGAGTAGCAAGTAAATATTATTTTCTTACTATTAACTTCCATTTCACAAAAACTCTGTTCTATCTAGACGAGGTTTAACGTTTCGACTCATTATGATTTTGCTCAAAGCTGTTGCGAATTACAAATTAAAATAATAGTTGTGGTGGTTGGCAAGTTAAGCTGAAATTAGACTCAAGCAATAAACATCAAAAGTTATCAGGCTTTGGTAGTACCTTTAGCTGTAGGCGATCGCGATGAGAATTCTGTTGATTGAAGATGATGAGCTAATTGCTAGACAGCTTGTCCCTAAATTAACTTATCAAAACTATACCATTGAGGTGGCGACAGATGGTCAAACAGGCTTAGAACAAGCCGAGTCTTTGCCTTACGATCTGATTTTGTTAGATGTAATGCTGCCCAAACTTGATGGCATTAGTATTTGTCGGCGGTTGCGATCGCAAGGAATCAAAACTCCCATTCTGCTGCTGACGGCTCAAGATAATAGTACTAATAAAGTTATGGGTTTGGATGCAGGGGCAGATGATTATTTGACCAAACCTTTTGACTGGCAAGAGTTACTGGCAAGAATTAGGGCTTTGCTGCGACGGGGAGATACAGATTTAACGCCGATTCTACAGTGGGGTGATTTGGCTTTAGACCCCAGCACCTGTGAAGTTACATATCAGCAGCGGTTAATTTCCGTAACGCCAAAAGAATACGGTCTTTTGGAACTGTTTCTGAGAAACAAACACCGAGTATTCAGTCGTAGCGTCATTTTAGACCGTCTCTGGTCTTTTGAGGAATTTCCCGAAGAAAGTACGGTTACCGCCCATATCAAGGGGTTACGACGCAAACTAAAAAAAGCGGGTTTGCCAGACGATCCGATCGAAACAGTTTATGGCATCGGCTACCGTTTAAAGTCTCCAGAACCAAAACACCAAAAAAATCAAAAAGCTATTCCTGCCAAAGTCGAGCAACAGGCGATTGAGGCAACTACTGCTGTTTGGCAAAGAGTCAAAAACAAACTTGACAGTCGAGTAGCAGCGATCGCCAGAGCAACCGATGCCATCCTGAATGATAATTTAGAAGATGAACTACGACAGCAGGCAATTACCGCAGCTCATAAACTGGCTGGTTCGTTAGGGATGTTTGATGTAGACGAAGGTTCTCGTCTGGCAAAAGAAATCCAACAGATTTTGCAGTGCGATCGTCCATTAAATCGCCAACAAAAGCAGCGTTTGCCAAAGTTGCTTCGGGCAATTCAGCAAGAATTAGCTAAAGCTACTCAGAAAAAAGTTCCCGACTTTCTTACGGTAGATGAGCGACCTTTATTAATCATAGTAGAACCCAATAAAATCATCGGCGAACAATTTCTACGGGAAACCAAAAACTGGGAGATGCGTTGTGAAGTGATCCACGACTCCACCGTCGTCAGAGAATGGATCTCTCGTCAACGACCTGAAGTAGTATTATTGGATTTGGTAGGAGAAGCGATCGCCACTAAGGAACTAACCTTACTCGGTGAATTGAGTGCCTGCACTCCACCAGTACCAGTGATCGTGTTTGGGGCTAAGGATAACTTGCGCGAAAGGGTCAAAATCTCTAGCTTGGGTGGACGGGGATTTTTACCCCAAACCATGACCCCCGAACAGGTTCTCACGGTAGTTACCGAAATCTTAGAAAGAGTACGACGTACCGAAACCAAAATCTTGGCGGTAGATGACGATCCTCTAATCCTCAAAGCCCTGCACCATATCTTAGAACCCTGGGGAATGGAAGTTTTTACGCTTACCGATCCTTTAGAATTTTGGTCAACCCTAAAAACAGTTATGCCAGATCTGTTGATTTTGGATCTAGAAATGCCTCACCTTAGCGGGCTAGAACTGTGCCGTGTGGTACGCAATGACCGCCGTTGGGCAGATTTGCCGATTCTGTTTTTGACGGTGCATCAAGATGCAGCCACCATGCAGCAGATTTTTGCAGCAGGGGCTGATGATTACGCCACCAAGCCGATTGTAATTCCCGAATTGCTAGCCCGTATCCATAATCGCCTAGAGCGATCGCAACTACTGAGAACCAAAACCGAAACCGATATTCTGACAGGAGTTACCAACCGTTATCAGTTCGTTCAAGAACTAACCAAGCTATTGCAGCTAGCCAAACGTTGTAGCCAGACTCTTTGTTTTGCCCTGCTAGACGTGGATCATCTACAGCAGATTAACGATCGCTATGGTCATGCTGTGGGCGATCGGGTTTTGTCTCACTTGGGTAAACTACTACAAAAAAACTTTTCTAGCGAAGATTTGGTCGCCCGTTGGAGTGGGGCAAAGTTTGCGGTAGCGATGTATGGTGTGAGTAGCGATGAAGGAAAATCCAGATTGTTAAAATTATTAGATACCCTCCAGCAAAAACCCCTATCTTTAAACAAAAAAGGTTCTTTAACCGTAAGCTTTAGGGCGGGTGTAGTGCAATATCCCCAAAATGGCGATCGCCCACAACAACTATATCGAGTTGCCAAGGGTTTACTGGTTAAGGTCAAGAAAAACGGCGATCGCATTATTGTTGCCCAGGAGTAGGAGGGCTGGGAGACTGCCCTAAAAGATACCGCGACGCTGCCCTAAAGGGCTTCGCATAGGAGATGGGGAGATGGGGAGATAGGGAGATGGGGAGACTGGGAGATGGGGAGATAGGGAGATGGGGAGATAGGGAATGGGGAGATGGGGAGATGGGGAGATAGGGAATACAGTATATTTGTT
>JADEXJ010000229.1 GCA_015207195.1 Pleurocapsales cyanobacterium LEGE 10410 | reverse complement strand
TGTACTTAAGCTTTGGGAGACTTCTTTTAGCTGAGAGACGACATTGTAGGGATGGGCTTGAGATTTGCGATTATCGTAATCTTGGTTAAATTCTGAAGTTACAAAAGCGTTCCACATCGAACTAGGATTGAGTCTGGGTAAAGCAACATTGCCCCAACAAACCTTGCCACGGTCGTCAATATTGGGTAAAGGGCAATGATATAAAGGCGAATTAAGATAGAGTTCGCCTTTATAAGCGTAAACCCACAATTGGCTTTGGCAGTGTACGATTACCGCTCCAGGTAAAGGAACTCCCAGACTAAAAGACTTGAACTTCAACAGGTAGGTACTAGGCAGAATCGAGTTGATGGTAGTGGTTCGTCCCTCTTTTCGGGAAATGTGATGCAGTTTTATTAAGGGATTGATGTACCAATTAGATTGAAAATCTGACTGAGACATAGCCCTAATCAAAGAAGGTAGGTCAATCTGTTTGATAAATGTCTCACCATTTTCTCTTGCCACAAACAAAACCGAATCCTGCTGCATAATCAGGAACGCTTGAGCCTGTTCGATTAACTGGGAAATCATAATACTATAGGTTTCATGTAAATTAAAAATCAGAGTAATTTGTTTTAAGCCATAAGCCATAAGCCATAAGCCATAAGCTATAAGCTATAAGAGACATGAAATTTGAACCTAGCTGATCCAAGAATGTATAGATCGTTTTATTGATTTTTCTATTTCCGAAGCTTAAAGCCACGGACGCAGAGCGTCCCAGTCGTCGCCAGACGACGATCTGCGCAAATGCGCTGTGCTTGGAGCTTACAGCTACGAACTATTAACCTTTCAACGTAGCTGATTCACATCAAGCGTTTTCAAGTTATTTGACGGAATACTTTGGCGATCGCAGGCTGGGCAATAGTAGGGTTGGCGACAAACCAGTCATCGAAGAAGCGTAGTCTGACTGTTAAGGCTAGAGCTTGTTGATATTCTTCTTCGAGCTTTAAAACCTCGGTTTCGCTGAGGGTATATTCGTTATCTCCTTCAATGTGACTATCCAGCCACAAGTTACCAGTCATGGCCCAAACATAACGAACCACATCGGGCAGAATAGTTAAGGGATAACTGTCTGGTATCAAACTTATCGAGCGTTCGATTAAATCTAAAGTCCTGTAATCGTAGCCATAGTAGTCAAAACATTCATCACTGGTCATCCGCACAAAATGCCAGCCAGCACCTTCTCCGTAGTAGTAGTAATCGTAGCTATCAAAACCCGATGGACAAATTGAGATTTTTCCCAATCCCGTGTATGGTCTTTCTCTAGTTTTCTTAGAATAATCGCGGTCGATGTCGAAACAAGGAAAGCAATGTTCGTTTAGTAAATCAATTAACCGAACGTCAATTTGTTCTAGGGCATCATCATTTAGAATTAAGTTGGAATTTAATTGGCAATACTCTTCTGGAAACAAATCTTTGGTTGCTTGAAGTCCGTTATATCTACGAGATAATTGTTTAGTCCTTTCGAGCAGAGATCTCATATCAAGGGACGAATTTTGGTCGGGCAAAAGTACAGACGGACAACTAAAGAGCGAATCTGGCTTTCTCTTTGTGATAGCATTTGTTCGATCGCCTCAAGATTCCATCCTTCATAAACCTGCTCCCACTGGGCAATGGTTAACTCTTCAATAGGCTGTTGATTGAGACTCTCTATTTTTACGGGTAAATTATCTTCAGGACAGGCTTCAAGTAATTTAACCAAAGAATTACTGCCTTTAGTGCCTACCCGTTTGATAATTTTAATCGAACCATCCTCTTGTCTTTCAATTTTTCCTCCCGCCATACCAGGAAAGCCAACCGACAACAAACTAATAATTTGTTCGTCATCTAATCCCTCAATTTTTGCAGCATCGACGGCATAACTTTGTCCTTCGTATTCAATTTTTATAGCGTTTTTATTCTTATCTGAAGTCATGGTTAAATCAAACTTTTGGCAAATTTTACTTTCTTATTTTTCTGAGATGACTTGGTAGCCTTGACCGACTCAATTGGTTTAGCTTTGCGTTTACCATTATCTTTAAGCTTTTGCTTGGTAACTTGACTATTGTTATCTTTAACATCAAATTCTGGCAGTAAGCTAAGAACGGCAAGATTCAAATCTTCAGGCATTTTGTCATATCTAGCTATAGTCGGAAAAACGCCCTCATAACCTACAGCTAGGGTAAATATTTGCTCCTGAGTATCGAAGACAAAGCTAACCTTCAGCGGATGCTTACACTCTTTTATTGCGTCGGCTAGAGTAGATGTTGGTTCACTCATAACCGTAACGAATTAACATAACTAAATTTTATCCATTTACTAACAATCGTATATTTCAAGGCGTAAGCCTTTTTGCTATGGAAAAACAGATAGGTTCACAGTGCCGAGAATATTATCCTATGACCTTTTATCCAGATATTTTATCTAAAATACTAACTAGAGTTAATAAGGTTCAGGAACAGAATAATTCCGTTTTTCATCTCGAACCAATTCCTTTAATAATCAAACAAATTCATTACTACAACGACGTTGGCTTAAAACAGTTCTTCTTAGGAAGCTTGAGCGTGTTTCTATTCGTAGTAGCAATTATTAGTATGTTGCTATTCGATCGAGCAATAGCTATAGCCTTTTTGATATTTAGCTTAATTTGTTTTTTCAGCTATTGCAGCTTACAAATATATAAAAATAATCTTAGAAAAAAATTAGTTGATATCGAACAAAAGTTATCATCTAGACAATATATAATTAAAGCTAAATCCAGCAAGAATACTAAAACCAAACTATCTAATCTTCTTGTAGATTCTTTAGCGTCAAGAGAAAATATTTATAACTTCAAAATTGACGATTCGGCTAACAAAGGACTGTCTGAATCATATTTTCTAAGCTATTTACAAAAGTGGTTTGACTACCCTTGGCGTATTATCGAACACTGCCAATTTCAAGGCGAGCGTTATACCCCCACCGCTGATTTTATTTTAATTAATGACGATCTCAAACTTGGTATTGACTTAGAGATAGACGAACCCTATACCCTCAAAGAATCTATGCCAATTCATTTAGTAGAAGATCGCAAATATATTATTAGAGATAAATTCTTTTTAGAACTGGGCTATATTGTGATTCGCTTTGCAGAATATCAAATTGCCAAGTACCCCGATTATTGCTGCCTGCACATTGTCAGAGTACTCAACCAATTTTTGGATCGAGACATGAAAATTAGCATTCCTCATGAAACTGAAATTCAGCCATTAAAACCTCAAGACTGGAAAGTTAAGACGTGGAGTCGAAGAGAGTCACAAATCATGGCAGCCAATAAGATTCGCGATCGCTATTTAGAACCAGTCAAAGCTTTTAACTTAAAACAAAGTCATTGTTAATAGCTGACTATCACTAAAACCATGAACTGATGCACATTATCGAACATTAGTATTTCCGCTTAAGGGTTATCATACCAACGCGAAGCAAGCTCACATAAAGGATCGAGCGTCTTCGATAATTCTTGACCGCGCTCGGTTAAACCATAGGTGGCTTCGGGTGGAATTGTTGCTTTGTAATCACGATAAACCACTCCCATAGATTCGAGTTTTCGCAATCTTTCTGTCAAAACCTTGGTGGAAATACCTTCTACCTCTCGCCCTAACTCTCCAAACCTTAACGCACCATTATTATCTAAAATCCACAAAATATACATTGTCCATCGTCCTGAAATTTGATTCAGTAATTTTTCTAGCGAGCTTGATTGTGGTTTTTCTACAGACATCATTACTTTCTATATAGTTATCTACTTACCATATAGTACCTACTTTACTTTAGTAAGTAACAACTCTATTCTTGTTAGAACGAATATTTTTTATAGTTTTATCTACCAGTGGCAAATATTTTACATCTCGATTCAAGTCCCAGAAGAGATCGCTCTCGTTCTCGCCAACTATCAAGAGAATTTATAAAGAAATGGCAAGACATTCATCCTGAAGATGTTATTACCTATCGAGATCTCAGAACATCTATCATTCCTCATGTAACAGAAAAATGGATTGCTGCTGACTACACGCCATTATCAGAGCAAACTCCAGAGATGTCTCAAATTCTTCAGTTGTCTAACGAATTAGTAGATGAGTTCTTAGCATCAGATCGCTGTATTTTCGGAGTACCAATGTACAATTTCAGTGTTCCGTCAGCATTTAAAGCTTATATCGACCAAATTGTTAGAGTAGGTCGAACTTTTGCTATTAAAGATGGTCACTTTGAAGGATTAGTTAAAGATAAAAAAATCGTCTTTATTACAGCTAGAGGCGATCGTTATAGTACAGGTTCAACTCACGAAGGATGGGATGCACAAGAACCTAGCTTACGCTATGCTTTTCAATTTATTGGTGTTACGGATATCCAGTTTATTCATGCTGAAGGATTAGACTTAGGTTCGCAATCGAGAGAGCAAGGATTTTCAGCAGCGAGATCGGAAATTCAGCAATTAGTGGGTAATTGGTAATGACTAATATTGAGGTAATTCAGGAGCTTTATCGAACATTTAGAGACAGTGACTACGGAGCATTTAAACAGATATGCGATCCAAATTTAGAATGGATTCAGAATCGTGGGTTTCCTAACGGTTCAATTAATTATGGTACGGATGCAGTTATTAAAAATGTATTTAAAGCATTCAATCATGATTGGTCATCTTGGTGTTTTAATATCGAAGAATATTTGGATGCCGATGCTGCCGTCATTGTAATTGGATCTTATCAGGGTACTCACAAGATTAGCGGAAAATCATTTTGCTCTGATGCTACTCACATTTACGATTTGGTGGATGGCAAAGTTACTAGATTCAGACAGTTTGCAGATACTAAAGTTATCTGGGATGTTTTTTAAAGAAAAACTTATTTATGAATTGCTTTGTGCAAATTCTCCGCTTATTTCTATTCAATCATCTCTTTATGACCATGCTTGTTACAAAGAGATGACATTAATTTAGCCTAGCAGATTTCTTCTTTAACATCCAATCAGGCAGCTTATGCCTTCGATTATGACAACGTATAATTCAAGTGACACTCACCGACCCAAAGAAATTGGTGAGTGTTTGCTTTTATAGTATTTATAGCGATCGCGATTTAGTAACTCCAATCAACTATTAAGATCGGCTACTTTTTGCCCGAAAAATCTCGACCCGCCTGTAGTAAATAGTACCGCACTAACTAAGGCTCGTTTTTGAGCCATTTTGTCTATGGTATTGAGGATGTCGGGAGAATAGGCTTTGACATATTTGGATTCTTGATTATTACAGTTGCCAAATCCATTGCCAACTATTACGTTTGCATAACTAAGCTGACATTCATAGGCATAGTAAAAGACATTCTGGTTAAAATCCAATTTAGTTTGAGCTAGAGGAATCAGATTATAATTTAAACCAAAAAAACGACAGATTTTCTCCGCCCCAGCTTTGGTCAAAGTAAACGTATCCCCTTTTCGGCTGGGAATCAGCCTACAGTCTATGTTGCCTTTAAATCCCGCTAGTAAGTTTTGATACTGCTGGAAATAGTTTTCTGTATCGACTGTATTTGCCCCTAAATGAGCCAAGAGGGGTACGTTTTGATTCTGCTGAGGAACTAGCTGACTTGGGGTCGTTGGAGGTATAAATTGATTATTATTTGGATATTGTTGGTTTGAGATAGGTTGCATTGTTGACAGTAACTATATTCGCGTCTTCGTAACCCGTCAGGGTAACAAAATGCTGGCTAATCGATTGCGACTTCTGGAATACTTTCTATGTCTAGTAGAGGATTTGGCTCTTTTGGTTCGGGTTTTGGGTTTAAATCTTCTCCACGAGCGAGTCGAACAAGTCGTTCGTCTAATTCCTGTTGGCAGATATAAAAATCATTATCCCCAAACAGCCTTCTAATAAAATTAATCCGTCTATCTTTATTTAAAGGATTGGCGATTAAACTGACCACGGAAACATCTTGGGGCTGAGAATTTAATCTTTGAGATAGGAGATAAGCCTGAGCTACGGCAATGCGATCGCCTTGGATCCCCGACCAATCAACAGTTAAAACTTCATTTTCTCGATCGACAGCAAAATCTAAACTCGAACTTACCCAAACACCCTCTAGGGCGATTGCGACTTGATATTCCCAATGCTTCTCCCAGCGATCGAGAAACATTTCTGGTAGAAACAACGAGCTTTCTGCGACCAAACGAGCCAGGTATGGATTATTGTCCAACATCTCTTGTTGTGCGATCTTCAAACTCACCTGCCTTAGATAAGTTCTCAATTTTGAACTTACGGGCATTTTCTCAAAATCTGGATAGAGTTCGTTCAGATCGGCAACTCTTGCTTCTGATTGCTTTTCAATCTCAGTCATCTAAATTGAAACCTAAAAATACTGCCTCTGGTATTCCCGTCAGGGACAGTATTTACAGATCTGTTCGACACTCAGAATAAACTTAAAAAGTTCAACTCGACTCTCTTTCCTTGCTCTAGTCGAATCAACTTGGCATAATGTTCTAATTCTTCATTTGAAGCAGTAACAATCCTTGCCTCAACTAAATCACTTTCCGAATCTGTGGAGGTGTTATCAGTCGATACTAAGTTACCGTGTAGAGGTCGATCGCGATCGAACCAAAAAGCATCGCCAATTAAAAACAGGTCCTTGGTACTGCGAGAAAGGGCAACATAAAGTAAATTCTGCTCCTGCTGTTCTTGCCATTGTTTTTGACCTTCCCAAAGTAAGGGCAGAGTTAAAGGTTCGGCTATATATACTCTCTCGCTTTCCATACCCTTCGCTCGGTGAACGGTAGATAACAAAACTGCCTCATCATCCTCTGAGCCAAATAACTGCCTAATGCTTGAGGCTAATTCTGCCAAAGACCTACTCTGAAAATAGTTATAAATCGCCTCTACAGCCTTAATTTGGTCTTTTAACTGTAGCAGTAGAATAGTCCCGTTATCATTTTGTTCATAAATAGACTGCTTTAACTTCAAATATGCCTGAGAAAATTCAGCAAACTTTTGATATTTAAATCCATTTTGCTCGGCAATATCTTCTAAAAGATGTAGTAAATCTTGTTGCAGGGAACTGCCGACTAAATTACAGGGAATACCTCTGACAATCATCTTCAAATGAAGGTCAACCAGACTACTGCTGCATCTGGCAACTACTAAATCTCCAGGCTTAATTCGGCTATATTTGGCTTCAGACCACAAATCCCATTCTTGAATTGTTTTAATACTGCCAGTCGGGGCATTTTCTCTGGGTTCGATAGGAATATCAGGACAGAGCTTGTTAATTAATTCGATATGAGTCTTTGGGCATCGATAACATACTGGTAGAGTAAACTCTTGAGCCTTAAGTCTAGTCTGAATATTACTAAAGCTATCGGTATCGGCACCACAAAATCCATTGATAGACTGAGCGGGATCGCCAACAAATAGCATTTTGGCTTGGGAATGAGCCAAAGACAGAACAAATTCAAGCTGTAAACGGCTCATATCCTGAGCCTCATCAACCATTACTCTCTGGGCATACTTGAATCCTGGGCTTTGATTTATCTGCCAAACTACAGGCAGCCAAAGCATATCCGTATGATCGATTGCAGCTTCGCTAGCAGCCGAATCCATGCCCACTCTAAACAAATAGTCAATCCTCTGGCTAATCTCAGCTAAATGTTGCTTATTAATGTCTAAGGCATAATGTTCGATTAACTCAGACAAAGCTTGAGGAGTCAAAG
>JADEXJ010000228.1 GCA_015207195.1 Pleurocapsales cyanobacterium LEGE 10410 | reverse complement strand
TTAGCTTTGGCAAGACAAGGTCTGGCTCCACCACCATTTCCTATTGGCAGTTAATTTATGGACATTGGTAGCGATCGCCATGTCCTAATTTTTCCTGGCTTTTTTGGAGGGGGATATGAACGATTACTGGCTTGTCTGGTGGTCTAGAGTTTAACGACCTAACTTTTTCTGGAGATACGATTCAGACAGGGGACGAATTGTTAGCCACCTTGGATGGAATTAATACTGAAGATCTGACACCGCGTAACTTTTCCATAATTTAAGTGTCGGTTTTGCCCCCCCGACCCCCCAATTCTGGGGGGAGAAGAATTAAAAGTCCACCAAGATTGAGGGATTTAGAGGGCGTTGAAGTAATAGATTATACTTTTCAGACAACCTTTAAATGTCGGTAAGAGGTTTAGTAGATCTGAACCAAACTTCTTGTACCTTTTGGCGTTGCTGAATCCAGGTATGATTCTATCGTTTTCATGATTGAGTAGATCGATCAAAAAGCTAATAGCTAGCAGCTAATAGCCAATAGCTACGAACAAAAAACTTTTCGGTTTTATACTTTAAATCAGCAACGCCTATTCTACATATACTTTTAGTAGATTAATTTTTGAATTATCGATGATTCAACCTGCAACTAAAGCCGAGCCTCATGCCGAAGAGAGCGTACGGGAAGTCAGTTATGAATATAGTAATAACCTGACGGGTATTTTGAAACACCTTAATATCTCCTTGTTTTTCTCGACCTATCAAGCAGGCAAACTAGGTGTACTCACGGTCAAAAATAATTCCCTCAATATTAGTTTCCATAACTTTGAGCGGGCGATGGGGATGGCAATCAGTCCGACTCAGATGGCGGTGGGGGGTAAAGACTGGGTTTATTTCCTGAAAAATGACTCTAATTTGGCTCCCCAAATTGAACCTCCTGGTACTTATAATGCCTGTTTTTTGACCAGATCCGCGCAGTATACGGGAGATATTTCGATCCACGATTTAGCTTGGGGTGGTCAGGAATTATGGATGGTTAATACACGGTTTTCCTGCCTTTGTACCTTGAGTAATAACTATAATTTTTTACCCCAGTGGCGACCTTCTTTTGTCAGTGCGATCGCACCTGAAGACCGCTGTCATCTCAATGGTTTGGCAATGGTTAACGGGATGCCTAAATATGTTACCGTCCTGGGTCAAACCGATACTGCGGGCGGTTGGCGAGAGAACAAAGCTAGTGGAGGCTGTATTTTGGAAGTTCCCAGCAGCAAAGTAATTACTAGCGGTTTGTCGATGCCCCATTCCCCTAGAGTATATCGTAATGTTTTATGGGTACTTAATTCAGGACGGGGAGAAATAGCAGCAGTAGATCTTGCTTCTGGTAAACAAGAAAAAATTGCTTCCCTACCTGGCTATATCTAAAATTCGAGAAACGGCTATTTTTGGCAATTTACCGATCTGCGATCGCTTTGATGAGTTGAAATGCGGTATTGCTGTAGTGGATTTGCAGACCAGACAAATGATTAGTTGCTTAGAATTTCAGCAAGGCGTTGACGAGATTTTTGATGTTCAAACTTCTCAATTTTCTTCAGCCATGATTTCTGGTCCTTATGCTATATCTGATGGTGCTAATCAAATTTGGTCTTTACCAGCTAGTAGTAGATAGATTTGAGAGGAGATGGGAGGACAAGTAATAAGTAATAAGTAATAAGTAATAAGTAATAAGTAATAAGTAATAAGTAATAAGTAATAAGTAATAAGTAATAAGTAATAAGTACAGCAGTTTGCATTTCTACTTAAGACAATTAAAATAGCGTCCACAGATGAACACAGATAAACACAGATGGATGAATCGGCTTTTCTACAAGTTGAATTGCCCTATGTACTAATTAGTTGTGCAAAAGGCTGTAATAGGCAAGAACCAACAACTAACGATATCCGAAGGTGTCCCTGAAGGGATACACTTCGATATATCCCTTTAGGGACTAACAACTAACTTAAAACCCAAGACTGCCAGCATTTCCAAGTCCAATCGGGATTTTTTTGATAGAAACGTAATTCCCAATTTACTTCAGCCTGTATATTGATTATTTCTCTGGCTAAATCTTTTAGTTGTTCTCGATCTTCGGGATTGAAATTATAAGCCAGGCTGAGATGCAACCAATCTTTTAATCTGAGTGGTTCTTGACGAGTCGGGGATTGTTCTAGTCGAGCAAAGTTACTAATTAGTTGCTTGAGGCTATTAGATTGCAGTTCTAAGCCGTGCCAATTCTCGCTAAAAGCCAAGTCGGTTATTGTTATGTTCAAAGACAAGTCGTTTTGGGCTTCTAGATATGCCTTTGATAAAGCCTGAAGATAAAACGGAACTGAACTTAATTCATCGGTAAAAAACCCTGTTAAAGTACAGTGAGGCATATATTTGTGGGCGGTGTTTTCTCCAGCCAACTCGCGACTTTTGGCAAAGTATTTGGTTAAGTTTTCGGCTAATTCTCCCGTAGGACAGGCATAAACGATAAATTGATAAAGCATTACGGGGTTGTATCAGGACACTCACTACTCGCTACTTACTACTCGCTACTTACTACTTACTACTTACTACTTACTACTTACTACTTACTACTTACTACTTACTACTTACTACTTACTACTTACTACTTACTACTCACGAGCAATCTAATAAACTCTGTCTTCACCTAACTTTGTACGGCTATAGTTGTTCATTAGGCAACGCGATCGCCTTTTTTATATACTTCTAAGATTTTGGGGACAATGCCGTCATCCTGTACGGTAACAAAATCTGCTTGTTTGCCTACTGCTAAACTACCTATTTCGGAATCTAAGTTAATTGCTGTGGCTGAATTGAGGGTAACTAACTTAATTACTTCGTATAGTGGTTTGGTGGTCTGTTGGCTGATAATAAATGCAGATTGCAGTAAACTCCTGGGGACATAATCTGAAGAGATAATATCAACTAAATCCAGTTCGACTAATTCCATTGCCGAAACATTGCCCGAATGAGAACCCCCTAAGATAATATTCGGCGCACCCATCAGGACTGACAAACCGTTGCTGTGGGCTTCTTTGGCTGCATCGACAGTCGTGGGGAATTCCGCCAGCACTACTCCTTCGGCGATCGCTTCTTGGACGTGTTCTACCGTGGCATCATCATGACTGGCAAGAGAGATTCCCTTTTCTTGAGTCATGGCTACCAAAGCCTGACGGTTTTCTTTGGCGTGTCGTTTTTGGTTTGATAGGCGCATCTCAATAAATTCTTCCATCTTCTCTACTGGTACGCCATGCTTACCTACATAGTATTGTTTGTATTTATCAATATTGACAAACTGACGTTGACCAGGTGTATGATCCATCAAGGAAATTAACGCTAACAAGGGATGATGGGCTAGGGGTTCAATCGTACTGTAGAGATGTTCGTATCCCAGTTCACAACGCAGGTGTAACAGGTGATCGACGCTGAACCTTCCTGCTGCTTGTCCTTCGGCGATCGCTTCAATCATCGGTGCATAATGATGTAGGCGCAAAGAATCTTCTCTTGGGGTAACGTCGCCAATCGCGATCGCATCGCAAACTGTGGTAATGCCAGAACTGATTAAGTCGCGATCGTGGTTGACTGCTGCTGCATCCAAATTCCACCTAACACCAGGGCGAGGAGAGACGCACTTTTCTAGGTTATCAGTATGGAGTTCGATTAACCCTGGTACAAGATAGTTACCCGTTCCATTTTGTCCTTGGGAGACTACTCCAGGCTGAATGTCGCTAATAATACCATCGCGAATGACTAAAGTTCCTAACACTTCTTCTGTAGGTAGAAGCAAGCGGTAGTTGGTATAAATTTGTTCCTGCATCTAGTATGTTAGCTTGGCTTGTCTTATCTGGAAGTTTAGGCTATTTCTGACCAAATTAAAATTAAGCATAGTTTAGCTTTAGGTTAATGACGTGGCAACTTAGTTGGTAGGCGTGGAAATTTCAGGCACGATTGGTTGACGATAGGTGTGTAGAATGGTCAAAAATTTATCAAAATCGAAGCTTCTAGGGTCGATTTTTTGACCAGAACGATCTACATTCTTGTGGGTAGTAATGCGATGCTCTGGTATGTTAGACAGAGCTAACAGCCAGGCTAAAGACTTATACTGGCTATCGGTATAACCGCTATGGTAGCTGCGATTGGGTTGGCTGCGTCCGTCTGGTGGTGTTTCTAAAGAGATATGGTAGGCAAAGTTATTTACCGATGACGGCAAGTTAGGATTGGTTTTGACCGTTTCCATACCTTTAGCACCTTCAAACACCGAATTTCCCGCTCCAAAAGCTCGTCTGTCAGAAGGAACGAGATTAATAATTGTCCCGTCAAGAGCAATCAGGGCATGATAACTAACTTGAGCGCTGTCATGATAGTGAGGTGTTCTAAAAGTATTGATCGCACTCGCAACCGAGTCAGTCGTTTCATGCAGGACAACAAGAGGTGAATTATCTAATAAGTTACCATCAACATCAGTGCTATAGCGATCGCCATAGTTGCTAGAATCAATCGTTGCCCTAGTAAATCTTGGTTGATATTCTTTAAAAGCCAGAGTTGTTTGATACATGACCAGATCGGAGGTGAACCCTGGGACTGTTGATTTTAAATGCGACTCGGCTTTTTTCTCCTTTGAGGAGGAAGATTGAGCTGTTGTTGCAGGCTGAATTTTATCTCCTTGGTTTAAATTATCAGGATCGCGGGGATGATTAGGATGATTTGAGAGAGTGGTTGGACTCATCCCTCACATCCACACCGATGACCATCAAACCAATCACCGTGAAAATAACCATCAATAGTTGCAAGGTTAAAGAAACTTTGGGCATAGACGAACGTGATAGCAACAATTTAATTATTACTAATCTATCGAGGATGCGATCGGGTTACGAAGTGAAGTTCAACAAACGATCGCAAGTTTGTTAAGAGATTTTGTAGTTCAGCTTGAAAATCTCGACGAGAAAAATCAATCAAACTGTTAAACGTAGCAATAAATGTAGCAATCCTATGGCGATGTTGTTCTCTAAAATGATTGAGGTTTGCTAGACAAAAAGCTCTTAACCAAAAGATAAATCGAACCTAGCGTTGTCTTAATTAAAATCTTGGAGACTAAAACATTAGTATAGTTCGTAGGAACGGGAATTGACCAATACTAAGGCAATAGAAGTTAAAGATTTAAGTAAGAGTTTTGGAACAACCCTGGCTTTAGATGAAGTTAGTTTGGTTGCTAATCAAGGGGAAATGCTTGCCCTAGTTGGTGCCTCTGGCTCTGGCAAATCAACTTTGTTGCGTAACATAAATGGATTACAAATTGCCGATGGCGGAATAGTCAAAGTATTTGATACTTCTTTGCAACACCACGGTAAAAACCATTCCCATGTTCGCCGTTTGCGGAGTCAGATTGGCTTTATTTTCCAACAGTTCAATCTGGTAGATCGCCTGAGCGTAATTGAAAATGTTTTAATTGGCAATCTGGCTAAGACTTCCCTATCGCGATCGCTGTTTCGTCAATTTAGTCAACCAGAAAAAGTTCGGGCTTTAGCTGCCCTAGAAAGAGTCGGCATCCTCGAACAGGCTTATCAACGGGCTTCCACCCTATCGGGAGGACAACAGCAAAGAGTGGCGATCGCTCGTTGTTTGGTTCAGGGAGCAAAAATTATTCTCGCCGATGAACCGATAGCTTCTCTCGATCCCGAATCGGCTAGAAAAGTGATGGAACTACTCTGTCAGTTAAACAGCGAGGGGATTACTGTAGTAACTTCCTTGCACCAGGTACAAATGGTTAGAGCTTATTTTGAGAGAGCGGTTGCCCTTCGGGATGGGCGAGTCATGTTTGACGGCGCGGTTCATGAATTAGACGACCATCGACTTACCAGTATTTATGGTTCGGCGGTTGAAGAGTTGGTATTGCAAGGACATGGCGAGATGTTGGTTTAGGTAAGGAGTCAGATCCCGTTCCTACAAGAATTAGACAGATTTTTTTAGATCGATTAACTATTACAAATCCATGATACAAAGACGCTCTTTTATAAAAACTGCTGCTATATTTGCAGGTTCGTTAGCAGCAACTAAACTGCTATCTAGTAATGTTAACGCCCAAGAGATCGAAGAATTAAACTTTGGCATTATTTCCACAGAATCTCAAGCCAATCAAAAGCCAATCTGGGAACCCTTTATTGAGGCGATGTCCACAGAATTGGGAATCTCCGTCAAACCTTTTTATGCTACCCAATATGCAGGGGTAATCGAAGCGATGCGCTTTGGACAGGTAGATTTAGCCTGGTTTGGAGGTAAATCCTATATCGAAGCAGCAGAAATTGCTAATGCAGAAGTGTTTGCTCAAACCGTTGCCGATGATGGTTCAAAAGGCTATTATTCTCATTTAATCATGAACAAAGACCATCCCGACTTAGCTCAAGCCAAACAGATGGGTGGCGATCGATACATCATGGAAAACGCGAGTAATTTACAGTTTGCTTTTAACGATCCTAACTCCACATCGGGATATTTAGTACCTAGCTATTACGTGTTTGCTCAAAACGGCATCAATCCTAAAGAAGCTTTTGAACGTCTAATTTTTGCGGGCAACCATGAAGCGACTGCCCTAGCGATCGCCAACAACCAGGTAGACTTAGCAACTAATAACAATGAATCTCTCAGCCGTTTGGAAAAAACCAACCCTCAAGCCAGAGAAAATATTGAAATTGTCTGGACATCTACCTTGATTCCCAGCGATCCAATCGCTTGGCGTGCTGACATACCCGACAGTATCAAAACCCAGCTAAGAGACTTTTTCTATAACTACAAAGATGAAGCGGTACTCGGACCTTTAGAATGGTCTGGATTCGATCCTGCAACGGACGAGGTTTGGAATCCCATTCGCGAACTAGATATTGGCGAGCAAATATTAGCAATTCAGGCGAACGATAATTTATCTCAGTCGGAAAAAGACCAGCAGATTGCCGAATTAAATCAGCAATTAGAAGCAATTAAATAATGCAATGTTTGTCGGGGCGAATTGTATCGCCCTAAATTAAATTCTGACCTTACGCAACATAACGGAAAATAGGTAGTTTCGATGAGCTATGTAAACAGACTAATTGACCTTTTAACCCTTACCCTTTCCCCTTTACCCAGCTTCAACAGATTTATTCGTGCGTAACATTAGTTAAATTGATTTTTGATCTTAAAAATGCGATCGCCAAATATCCCCGATTTAGACTCCTACAACGCCAAGAGAGCCATGTCTGCTGAGGTGGCTCAAATGCTGGCGCGAGAAAAAAAGCGCGTCACTACCAGCAGAATTATATTTCTCATTGCAACCATAGTAATTCTAATATTTTCCTATAGACAGAGTGAATTAGACTTCCCCTTACTGTTGCAGCGTGGGGGAAATATGGTCGAATATGTCAAATCCTATTTTCCTCCCGACTTTTTCTACTGGGAAACTTACTTAGAAGATACCTTAATTACAATCTCTATGGGAATTTGGGGTACTTTGTTGGCTGCGATCGCTGCGGTTCCCCTGTCGATCTTAGCCTCAGAAAATGTCTGTCCCGTTTGGGTCGTTCAACCCACTAGAAGGCTCTTAGATGCCATGCGAGCAATCAACGAGATTGTCTTTGCTTTCTGCGGGGGCGACACAAACAATCACAGAGCTTGCTGAATCAAGGATTTAGCCCTCATACCCTGGCGATAATAATCATTTTTGGCAGTGGAAAAACGGAGCAACTCTCGAACAACATCTTGGAAAAAT
>JADEXJ010000227.1 GCA_015207195.1 Pleurocapsales cyanobacterium LEGE 10410 | reverse complement strand
GCGACGGTAGTGCAGCTGTTGGAGACTACTTTTATTAGAATCGGTAACGATCAGTATGCAAAAAAAAATCGTTCTTTCGGTTTAACTACTTTAAGAAATCGCCATGTAGAAATTGAGGGAACAAAAGTTAAGTTTGAGTTTCGGGGTAAAAGCGGTGTAGACCATGAAATCGAGCTAAAAGATCGCCGACTGGCAAATATTATTAAACAGTGTCAAGAAATTCCTGGCTATGAAATATTTAAGTATTATGATGAATCGGGGGAACGTCAGTTTGTCGATTCGGGGGATGTCAACGAATATTTGCAGCAGATAACTGGTCGCGATTTTACAGCTAAAGATTTTCGCACCTGGGCGGGTACTTTATTGGCAGCGATCGAGCTGGAAGAATTGGGGGAGTTTGAGTCGGAAACACAAGCTAAAAAAAACATCACCCAAGCAATCAAAAATGTTGCCTGTCAGCTAGGAAATCGCCCCGCAACCTGCCGTAAATATTATGTTCATCCAGCTATTCTCGAATCCTATCAGAATGGTTCTTTGCTGCCTCTAATGTCCGAGACAGCAGGTAAGGAATCGGCATCCGATGAACTAAGTCCAGAAGAACAGGTGGTTCTCCAAATTATCCAACAAGCGATTCCTCTCCCAGAATAGTTAATTCTGTTGGTAGACAACGTTTGACTTCAACACTAATTCCATTGGCTTGTTCTTCAACCAAGTCTTGAACATAGCCGTGCTGCATTTGTTCGGCTTCCCCCACATTATCAAAGGGACCAAAGTAATAAATACAGCTTGGTTGCCGAGTAGTTACTTCTACCCAGTATGGTCGAGCCAAAGTACTTTTTACAAAAGATCTAACAGCGGTCTTTAGGCGATCGGCAACTTTTAGTAACATAGTTTTTATATTAGAGGTTGAGGTAGGTTAAGTGGCCGTTAAACTAGTCTTGAAATAAGAGACACTAACTTGATCTTCAGTCAAAAAAACAGCTAACTTTAGGGAGCAAACAAAATCAGGGTAATCCATCTTAACTACAAACTAGATGGACTAATACTAAATCCTGTTCGTACAGGTTACTTTTAATCGCCCCCTAAATCCCCCAAACTTGGGGGACTTGAAGAATTCGATAATAACTTTTACCAAGCGGATTTAGTATAACCAGCATTGTTACTTAATTGAAGAGCAAGGCTCGATCCATTATCTGTTACCTTCATTACCGTACATTTTTTTACCTCAAAGTGCAGTATTCTTTTTGACCAATAGTTTTAATTAGATGAATTATTCTGAAGAAACTTTTTGGCATCATCCCCCAAGAGGGATAGATGATAAGCGATAAAATTGCCACATCTCAAAGCTCAAGAGAATTGTTTAACAAATCTTAGCAAAGTAACGCCAGGGCGATCGCCTTGTCAAAATCTTAAAGGAACAATTTATTCTTTGCCCACATTGATCGATCATTTGGCTGTTCTAGCAGAAGCCCCGCCTGCTATGCCTAGCATTAGCGACTGGAGAAGTCACGGTGTAACGTCAGTTGATCAATTCACAATTAGTCAGTCAAGATATCAGTCTAAAGTAAGATATAAATCTTATTCTTAAAGCTGATATCAGGGTTTATAGATTTTGATAAAATCTTTTTGGTAAAAGAAAAGAATTAGAGAATAAATATATGCCCATAGCTCTAAAAGATGATATAATGTATATCCTCTTGAGAAAAATTCATCAGGGAGATGGTAGTGGGAAGCATTCAGTAGACTTCCAGGCTACGGACTTTACAGGAAGAAACCTGACGATATCCGATTTTATCGGTCATCTCGATTATCTCAACCAAAAGCAATATATTGATGCAGACTTTACGGGTAATGCCTATGCTAATCAGGAAGATGTACCCGATCTAATTGATGAAGAAGAGGTAGATTTTCGGGTTGCCAACACCTTTGGCGCGCCAGACGGACCTTTGCCCCATTTAATTAAGTTTAAAAGAGCCAAATTAACCGAGAAAGGGGAAAAAATGCTGGAACGCATGGAAAAAAATCCTCCTACGGCTTTGGATAAAGGACCTTCTACACCTATTTCTACCAAGGATACGCCTTTCTTAGAAAAGGTAATGCTCAAGGGAGAACTAGAAGATATCTTTGATGCTAGAGACATGACTACCATTGTCTACCGCACTATGCGCGACTTGATGACTACCGAAGCATCCAAGGCTGTAGAATCAGAACTGCACGACCAAGCAGAAAAAGGCACCAAGACCAAAAGCCTACAGCAGGAAATAGCAGATCTTTGGCACGATAACAATCCGATAGTGGCTTGGTTAAGCGATATTCGCCCTCCTTTGAAGTTCGATGCCGACACATTTATTTTCCGTATTGAAAAAGAAGGTGGATTGCCAAAAGGTACTACTGGTGAAAAAGTAATTAGTGCAGTTTTTTCCGCTACTAAAGAAGAATTATCGGCAGAAAGAATCAAAGAGATTGCTGGATTTTTACCAGGCAAAATCAAAGATATGTGGGAATCAGCTTAAAGCGTTTATTATTTAGCATTTATCATTTGTCAGTTTAATAATTGATTTTTGGGGCGTTGGGATCAGCGTCCTTATCTTTTATGAAGACTATTTTGTATTTATAGCGTTTCGTGTATTAACGAGATACACCCTTCCAACCAGTTTTGACCAGATAAACCAATTGAAAAACCACTAGAATCAGGGATATCTACACTTTGGTTCGTTGGGACGAGAAACATATTTGGCGACTCCAAGTAGAATGTTCAAATATAAATGTAACCTTTGCGTAACTTAAGATAATAGTTTATTGGCAAAATTCACATAATCTTATTGTTTGAGCAAAAAAAAAGAACGGGTTGATTAATTCCCGTTCAGGTAGTTTTATTTGTTGTTTGACTCTTCTTACTAAAGAAAAACTTTACTTTTTAGTCAGGTTGGTCAACACTTGATTGGAACGTTCGACAAAAGCTTTCATTCCCTCGGCATCAAAAGCTTTTTGGGACATCAACGCTAGGTCATAAATGTGGTTGCACATTAAGTTAACCATCGAGTCGGCATTGTCCCCGCTTTGAATGATGGTAGTTTTGTTCAAATCTAATAGATTTTGGATCAGAGGATGGGCAGTATTAATCATCAAGACATGATCTTCAGGAAATGCCATGGTTTTTTCCTGCATCAGGGCTGCCATTTCCTGCATCCTTCTCATCGCTTCTGGTAATAATACCATTGCGGGCGGTGTAGCTTGAGGATCGTCGGATTTAATTGCCTGAGTTTTGATGTTGACTCTAGGTTTATTGAGTGCTTTTTCAAACAGCTCTTTGATTAGTTCACTGCGAGTTTTGTTAGTAGTGGGATCGACAATTTCTTGGGCTTTGTCGTCTTCTACCAAGGTGTCATCTAGTTCGGAGTCAACGCGAGCAAATTTAACCTCAGAATATTCTCTTTCTAAGAAGGGAATGAAGTAGTTAGCATCGATAAAAGAATCGAGATAGAGGACTTCCAAGCCTTGATTTTTGTACAGTTCGACGTAAGTATTTTGAGTACTGGGGTCGCTACAGTAGTAAACTCGATTTTCCTGCTTTTCTTTGTTACGTTCCAAATACTCTTGCAGGGTAGTATAGGGTTCGGCTGGTGCAGCATCATTGGCAGCATCATTGGCAGCGTCATTGTTAGAGACATCCGACCAAGCATCTTCCCCCGCAGTCTGGACTTCTACTTTGGGTGCAGCTTCAGTTTTTGCTGTATTCCCTTGATAGGTGGTGCGGTAAATAATCAGATCTTCTACCTGCTTCTTAAACTTCTCGTCTCTGATTGCACCATATTTAACAAATGTACCGACATCAGACCAACAGCTAATGTATTTGTTACGGTCTTCATCGTAAAGCGACTTGAGTCGATTACCAATTTTCTTGGTAATAAAGTCGGCAATACGCCGTACGGTGCGATCGTTAGTTAAGGCACTACGAGAAACGTTGAGGGGAATATCGGGACTATCAATTACTCCCTGTAAAGGCATCAAAAATTCGGGAATAATTTCTTCGCAATGTTTGCTGACAAATACCTGATTGCAATAAAGCTGAATTTGTCCTTTAGAAAAGTCTACGTCGGGCTTCAGTTTTGGGAAGTAGAGAATTCCATTAAGTAAAAAAGGATAGTCGGTATTCAGATGAACCCATAGTAGAGGCTCTTCTTGGAAAGGATATAGATAACGATAAAACTCTAAATAATCTTCGTCGGTTAAATCTCTCGGTGATTTTTTCCAGAGGGCATCCTGCTTGTTGATCTGTTCATTATCTAGAACAATCTTCACAGGCATAAAGTCGCAGTAGGTTTTGACTAACTGTCTGACTCTTTGGGGTTCGGCGTATTCTACTTCGTCGTCTAACAGGGTAAGAGTAATAGTCGTCCCGACGGTAGTGCGATCGCTTTCGGTTAGTTCAAACTCTGGCGAACCATCACAAGACCAGTGTACGGCAGTTGCTCCTTCTTTATAAGAAAAAGTCTCGATCTCTACTTTTTCCGCCACCATAAAGGCAGAATAGAAACCCAAGCCAAAATGTCCGATCAGATCGTTGGCATCTTTCTCGTACTTTTTGATAAAGTCTTCCGCGCTAGAGAAAGCAACCTGATTGATATACTTTTTGATCTCGTCGGCAGTCATGCCAATCCCATTATCGGAGACAGAGATAGTCTTTTTGGCTTTATCTACGGCGATTTTTACCGTAGGTTCGCCGATCTCTCCCTGCATTTCTCCCGCCAGAGATGCCATTTTTAGTTTCGAGATCGCATCAACGGCGTTGGAGATTAATTCCCGCAAGAAGATTTCGTGGTCTGTATAGAGAGACTTCTTAATAATGGGAAAAATATTCTCGGTATGAATTGTGATGTTGCCTTTTTCAAGTACAGCCATATTTATAATTACAGTCTCGTTCGTAAACTTCTTTTGATATCAATATTGTCCGATCGCCTTCGATTTAACGTTCCTGGATACCCCACCTGTCACGATGCGGATTTCCCTACCTTGGTCAATCCTTGGTCAATTGCTGATAGACTGCTGACTATTTTAAAGGCGATCGCGTTCTAGATCATAAATTGCTTTTTCCCAGTACCAAGTTTCGGGTTTAGCTGGGTGTAGCTGCATCAGTCTTTCTACTAAACTTTGAGCGATGTTCCAGTTACCAACCAAAACATAAAGTCGTCTTTGTAGGGCGTTTTGGGGTTGGCTAGTACGGGTTAGCCGATGAATTTTTGGCTGTGGAGTGGTTTTTCGAGCAATATGATTCACATTGTTTAGCTGTAGTTCTAAACAACGTCGCGTTAACTTTTGTGCTTCGGCAATATTTCCTTGACTGCGGAAGCATTTTGCTGCTTGATGGAGATCTTGCCGTGCCTGCTCATATTCTCCTAGTTTTTCGCTGATCTTACCGCGATATTGATACGCCTCCGCATCATAGGGGTCGAGTTGTAATAGCCAGTTGCAATCGCTAAAAGCTTCTCCTAAATTACCGCGATCGATCTTTTGCTGTATTTGTTGTAAAAAAGCCTGATTAGTAACGCCACCTTGTACCTCAATTTTCTGTTGTTCGATTTGGCGAATACGGGCAAGACAAAAACGGCAGCTTTCTTTATCTTGGCGTTCTAAATAAATTTTTCCTGCTTGTTTGAGGTAGTCAATTGCCTCGTCGTATTCTTTTAGCCTGACACAGATATTGGCTTGCAATTTATACGCCTTGTCGCAGTTGGGATCGAGACTTAAAACAACTTGCAGATCGATAATGCTACTTTGAAGATTATCCATTGCCAAGAACGCCATTGCCCGACTGAAGTAGACATTTACCTGTCGGGAATCGAGATTGAGACTGCGATCGTAATCGGCGATCGCCGAGGCAATATTTCCCAAGTCGTAATAAGCCAATCCGCGATGATAGTAAGCTTGGGCAGATTTGTCGTTTAGAGCGATCGCTTTGGTAAATAATTCGATTGCTGCGGTGTAATCGCCGTTTTTGGCTTTGGCTATACCTTGCTGTAAAACTTCTTCCATTTAATTAACTCAACAACATCCTGGCACCAGGCTAACCAACGGGTTGTTTGGTCGAAAATATCAGATCAAGGGCGTTCTAGGTAACTTGCTTTTTTTCCCTCACAGATTAACTACGAACCAAAAACTTCTTCTTCCCTACCTTTCCACCATTCCCCTAATTTTAGTAAATCCGCTTGAATATCCTCCAACTCACTCATGTATTGATGATGGGGGATTTTAGCTTTGCGTTCCTGTAATTTGCTCAATCTCAACTGTACCAGCAACCATGGTTTTGATATTCCATCGGTAGCCTCAATATATCGAGCTAATTCTTTGCTATCCATTTATTCGTTAAAGCATTGTTCTAGATATCTTTAACCATAGCGTATTTTCTGTAAACATTTGTGAAGCAGGAAAGATTGCTGTCCAATGCTTTCAAAATCCCGATTGGCGAACAAACATTAAGGCAATACCGCCTAAAGAAATGATCGCCCCTAACACGGCACGCAAGCTAACTTTCTCACCCCGCAAGATGACTATAGGCAAAATAAATAACGGACTTGTGGCTAATAGAGTTTGAGCAATTCCCGTAGGGGCAAATTTTAGAGATGTTTGCTGTAACCAAATACCGAAATAAGTACTCATCATAGCTGCGATCGCAATTATTCCCAAACTACGCCAGGATAGTTGCCACCTGGTTTGGGTTTGTTTGAGGGTTGGTAAGAATAATAAGCTCAAAACAATTACCGTACCGCCAACTAAACGAATCAAGGTGCTTTCTAGGGGAGTAATATCCGACTGTAATAGAGCAAAACGTGAAATGACTGCCCCTACAGCCTGGGCGATCGCAGCTAAGATGCCCCAAATAACGCCCTGACGGGAAACCCCAATCTCGACTACGGGATTTCTTTCGCTAATTACCCAGGCTATACCCATGATAGTCAATGAGATACCGCTCCAGGCACTATAAGTCAACTGTTCGCCAATAAAAATCAATGCCAGCAATGCACCCATCGCTGGAGAAGCAGTTTCCATCAACAAAGTACGTCTTGCACCCAAACTGTTCAAGGCTGCAAAATAAGCCGTATCACCCAAGCCGATGCCGATAATACCGCTCAGAAATAGTAAGGCGATGCTCGACATAGATAAATTAGTGAAAGCTGCACCCTGAACATATAGAGTAATGATAATGAAAGCGATCGCTACAATGCCCTTGTAAAAATTGAGCTGTAGCGGGGGGATCTTTAGTCCCAGACGACTGTAGACAACTGAAGAAATTGCCCACAGTAATGCAGCACTTAAAGCAGCTATCTCGCCGACATAATTGTTGAATAAAGCAATCATTTATCTAGTTAACCAATAAATCCGAATCGATTGCTATCATACTTAGTTTAATAAACTTAGCTAATTATAATTAAAATAGTGAATGAAGCTATAAATGTATTTTGTCGGTAGTCCCTGTAGTCAGTCCAAAAATTACTCAACGCGATCGTCTACACGAACACAGCAGTTTTCTATCTTATCAATTTGTCGTATTCGCTATGAGTCCCGATCCAAAACCATAAAATACCGTCTTTGACTTCAACTCCTAACGCACGATAGTTCAATCCTACTCGTACCGACCAATATTTATATTTATTAGCTAAGTAGCTAGGCGGAATTAAATATAAAACGCTCTAAGTGATAATTACCCCTTTCACTTCGGTTTTCCATTCCTTGTATTACCGTCATTGCTAAATCATACTCATTGTCAAACATTTGCCCCGCAAT
>JADEXJ010000226.1 GCA_015207195.1 Pleurocapsales cyanobacterium LEGE 10410 | reverse complement strand
CGCCCGTGTTCCTAACTGTGAGCCATTGGGAACTAGCCCGTTGTCTTTGAACCATTTCTCGCATTTGGTCTGACCAGCAGGTCTGCTCGTAGTTGATACGTTGCTCGTCAGGGTAGGAAATAATAAATAATCTGAACCTTTGATGACCCGCGCCAAGCTCTGCTGCCGAGACATAGCCAATTTCCCAAGCGTATCCTGCCAAAGAGAGTCCCCCAAGAATAGCTCGAAGTCCCCGTCTGATAACTCCTTCAGGTTGTTCGATAACACAGAAGCGGGGTTGAGCCTCGATAAGACATCTAAGTCCTTCTCGCCAAAGAGATGAAGCTGGATGAGACAGTCCCGTTCTGCTTCCTGCGTTTGATGTGCCAGTACAGGGAAATCCCATTGACAACAAATCGAACTCTCCTGGCTCTGGGTGGTAGTCTCGGATGTCTGAGTGAATTGGAACTCCTGGGAAGTTATGTTTGAGGACTGTTTGAGCATCGGGATCGATTTCAACAAACTGAGTTGTCTGTATACTGTTCCCAAGTTGTCTTGCTGCCAATGAGAATCCTCCAATTCCGCTAAAGAGATCCAAGTGTCTGAGCATAGAGTATTTTTATTGTCGTTTATTTGTAGTTTATAAGCTTCATCTTCGGGTTGAAGATATCTAGATATCTTCTGTGAATTTTCCGCCCCTTCTCGGTCATTAGAAGCATCGCAGGATTGAGATTCAAAGGGTTGCCGATCGTTAGGAGTATTCATGTTTTACTCCTCTTGCAAAAACCCTTGACTTTTCTAACAGCTAACATTTCCCTCAAACTGAGTTGGGGTCGGTCGTCTTCACTCCAGGGATCGGGTGAGGGAGGTTTTGAATGACTTTGTAGCTGTGGGATTTCAGTACCTTCAAACTTCAGGCGATTGCCATCATTGATCGCCATAATCTTCTGACCAGCAGCAGCAGCTTCCTCGACTGATGGCTCGATTCTTTCTCTACTCCACACGGGCGTATTGGGATTACTCACACCGAGAGCGCGATCGCGTTCTACCTGTTCGGCAGTATTAACTACGCTGCGTTTAAACTGTCCCCAAAAGGCTTTAGCTTGTCTGGGCTTTTCTAGTATCCGAAATACTTCATTACGAGCCTGTTCCTGCGTCTGGGTATTATTGCCCCTAATTATTTTCTCAGTTAGATACTCGATGAACATGGGGTAGGGTACTCCTGGCTCAACTTCCCACTCAGGTTTATCCGTTGTCCCGATGGGCATACCCGCAGCAAAATCATCCCAGTAGCTGTGAGGAATACCAGAGCGAAGCTGTCTGATGATTACCTGAGCCAATCCTTGAGCAGAACGCGCATTAGCCACTATCGGTAGTGCCTGAATCAATGCCCTGTAAAACCTCTTAAACTGCCCTTCATCCTTCCAGGGTGCTTTGTTCTTTCGTTTTGATTTGGCTTCTCTAAGAGTTCTCTTCAGCTTTGGTTTGGAAACTGACGCTATATCTGGTGTAGTACCTATATTCTGATTGATGTTTTCTTCAACTCGCTCGACATTTGTGTCTTCTTCAATCGCTTCGGAGTTAACAAAATCGATTTCTCTAGTCTCAGATTGTTTGGGATTACTTAACTCTTGTTCTTGGTCAACATCTTTTTTTGTTTCACACACACAAGGGAGGTGAGGGTGGGATAGATCTCTGGAATTGTTTTCTATGGAAGTTATATCTGTTTTGTTTTGAGACAATTCACAACACTTAGTATCTTGAAATTCCTCAATACTTAGTTCTGTGAAATCCTCAATACGGACATTTTCAGTAGTTTCAGCCTTTTCTACAGCATCAATACGTTTTTGAAGCTTGTCATAGTTGACGCTGTAGTAATATGTCTGATTTTTAGGATTCCAATAGGGATTGTCGTGTTTGATTTGGTGATGTTTGACGTATAGTTTCTTACGCTCGATTAATCCTTTTTCCAACAGTGAGGCGATCGCTTTTCTCAACTTCCACTCTGTTAAAAAAGTAAATACTTCACTCAGCCATTCTCGCAAGGGTTTATAAATCCAACGAACATCGTCGATGACTACGCCATACTCAGACAGACTCCAATAATGAAGCTGATGCAGAAAATGAGCCTCAGCATAGTCACCAATCAGATTAATGAAAGAACCAGATAGTACAAGAGTATCAAATTTGTTTTTGAGACTATCTATTTTGATTACTGGAGTGTTGAAGACAGCAGACTGTATCACGCTTCACCTCCAGCAACATTTTTTAGGAATCCTTTATATTTGTGAAATTCAGCAACAGTAGGGGATTTGCTAATTATAGAAGTGATATTTTGGAAAAATTTGTCTGCTCTGACAGGAAAAAATTTCTTTTCAGCCGTAGTTTGTGGCATAATTCAATTGTGGATTAAAAATTTGTACACAAAACCGCGCCACCTATCTCAATAGAGATGGCGGTTAGGTTTAAAAGAGAGGCAGTTGTCAACCGTCCAAAGTTAAGGCAACTGTTTCTGCATTTATAGGGATATTGTATAGCTTTATTTGCACTTACTCTGTATTATTCATAGATTTCTTTACCTTGTGCCATAATCGACATAAAATTCATCTAATCTGATTTAGAATTATTTTACACAACAATTATTGTTATTTCAAGAAATAATGTCGAGCGAACTCTACAATTTTTCACATTTGGAAGCACTCAGAAAGGTAAAAGAAGCTAGAAGGATAACGGGAAAAGACCTCAGCCGAGAAACTGGTATAACTGAAGCTAATATCTCTGGGTTCTTCAATGGAAAAGTTAATACGAAGGTTTCAACTCTAGATAGACTTGTCGAAGCGATGGAAAAGATATCTCCAGGTGCAAGGCGAGATTACGCACAGGAGCTAGCGGGGATCGTTAGTATTGATGAAGGTGGAGATAGTTTACTCGAACAGCAAATTAATGATTTACCTAAAGAATCGAAGAAACAGCTAATTATGGCTATCGTTGAGTCTCTAGCTGCTGAATCAAAGTCAGAAATACGGCTTGCCTCTTAGTTTTCGTCGTTTTAGGCATTAATTTTCGTGACATTCTCTTAACCAACTTTTAAGATAGTTTATGCAAAGTTGTGATTTGATAAGAGAGGGAATGAACAACAACGGCAGAATAGTTAGAACGGAAATAATGTCCGAGTCCAAACCATTAGACAAGATACTAGAGCAGATTGAAGGCTTCGATGTTGACAATTTATCACCAGAAGATAAAGCCAGTTTATCGAAGGCTTTACAGAAAAAGCTCGGACTAAACTCTGGATTGAACGTGCAGACTTTAGGCGGTTCTCAGATCATTGGTTCGTCGGTGCAGTTTTATTTTTCTGAAAATGGTTCTGTAGCAGACCTTATTTCGGTTTTAGTAGACAAGTTTGGTCAAGAATCAGCGATCGACTTGATTCGGATAGCTTTAGAAAAGCTTTAGAGACGTTCTAAACAAAATCAAAGTTTCAGTTGCAGATAAAACTTTCTCCCCGTTCAACTTTTGCTCTGTGACTCAGGACTTTTTTCACTACTGTTGATAGAAGCGATCGCTCTATTTTGTTTTACGGAGTAAGTCTTCAAAAATCTGCTGTTGTTCTTCCAAAGGAATATCTGCGGGAATAATTGTCGCATTGGGTCTTGGTCTAGAAACATATTCGTCCCAAGCTTCTTGGTTGTCTCTGTGAGCTAGAACATACTTTGTTAAATCCCTGAGACTCATTTCTTTAAAATTATTCATTAATCCGATGTCTCCTTTCGCCGTTGGCAAATATGGTAATTTCTACATTTTCCCGTTCGCCAGCAATGATAAATATTTCCTTGCTTCTATCATCGTATCGAAATAAATAGATTGGTCGATAGAAATTGGATAAAGACTGCAAAGTAGTTATTGCTGTTAACATCTGTTGCTGTGTTGGCATTTTCTTTGCGTTGTTTAGTTTCTCCCCCAAGTGGAGGAGAATTAATCGATTATCTAATAGTTACAGAATGTTCATGACTTTCAGATAGTGAAGCCCAATCAATTGCACCTTGAGCATCGACTTTGAGCAGCTTCCGAATCTTAGTTAAATCTGGTTTGTAACTAACTTGGACGTACTCGGCTGGCAATTTTTCAGGAGGAACATTTAACAACACAGCAGGCTGTTTTTTCCGCAGACCGATTTTAACCGTCGTGCCATCGATTTTTTTAACATCAGATCCGATCATCTGATCGACCAGATATTTTCTGAGTCTGGCTGCGCCATTTTCCGCTTGACTAGCTAATTCTCTAATTCTCCTAGCTTCAGCTTTTCTCGCCTCTGCCAATGCCTCTTGATGTCTGATGTATCTCGCTACCTGTTCGGCTTTTATCTTGAATGAGTCGCCAGTAGAGAGCCATTGAGCGAACATCTTTTGTAGTTTATCTTCCCGCTTCTCTTCTGATAAAGTTTCATCATCGGCGATCGCACTAATCGCAGTCTCTAATTCTCTAATTTCTTCGGACAGTTCCCAGAGTCTAGTTGTTTGAGTCATAATGAGCGAATTTTTGTTATTGAGATATGAAAATACGAATTGGTGAAAATAAACCCCAGATATGACTGGGGAATAAGCCGATAAAAAACTATTGAAATAACCAATGAGCGTAAAACTCATGTTCATCAAATTCATCTTCATCGTCGCTATAGTTTTCTAGAACAAATTCTTTAAATTCTGCTCTCAATCCTTTCAAGTCCTTAAATAGCGATTTTATTGGATATATAAACAAAGCTTTTTGTCTAGAGTAATACCAACAAATTTTATTAATCTTATATCTATCATTCCAATCCATTAGCACATAGGCTATTTGCTGCCAGAAATGCGCTCGATTGAAAGGGCATCTTTTTAGAGTGGTAAAGCATTTTACAAGAGTGCCATCAACAATCTGTTGAGCATCAGCATTAATATAGTAGCTGCCAGAAAAATCAGGATTTAGAAAATATTTTCGTTTAGTCAAACTACTATTGGTTGCATCCCAAACTGAAGATATTGAATTAATTAAATTGACCAAATCATTAATCATGGTGGAAACATAATTTAACTCTGGCTTAAGCTGATTTTTACTTCGATTCATCAAAACTGTAGCTATCTCATGTATGCTACCAGAACGATATTTCTGCTCATAGGCAGCAAATATAAGACACGCGATCGCCTTCTCTTCAGTAGTTTTAGCTGAAAGTAATTGCTCTGCTATGGTTGAACTTAAGTTGTAACTTGCCACTGTTTGATTGAAATTATCATTAAACAATCCTATATGCCATCGAAAAGCGTATACAAAAGCCGTTCCGAGTAGGGCAAAGTCTTCAATATGTCCTAATGGTCTAATAATTTGAGTTCGATCCATCTTTTGATTGTGACTTTTAATTAAGCGATCGCAACAGATAGATTGTCTGGATTCAAACCATTTGTACAGAGAACTATGAGGATTGTTTAGTTCCCTAGTTAAAGAGGTCATAATATTTGTAAAAGTAGTAATGTTGGTAGGGCGATCGCCATCTCTAACGACCGCCATTGATTTAGTTGTTAAGCAGCAGGTAAGCTACGGGTCGAATTTCCTTCTATCTCTTGTCTTTGTGCGGTAAGTCCTTGTAACTGTTGTGCCGTCCAGCCATCAACACAGGTCATATCGCGTGTTCCTTCGATGTCTATCAACTGTCCACTGTACGCCGACATGAATGTGGCAATTAATTCTAGCTGTTGTTTTTCTTCTTCGGTTTCGCGCTCTCTCCAGTCAAAACTAATCGTGTAGTAAGTTCCGTTCTCTCCAGCTTCTCGATTAAAGCCAAGAGTGAAAATTCCCATGCCAGGATCGCCATGTTCCATCACTTCTTGAACCTTGTTGAACAGATGAGCGATCGATTGCTTTTTGATATAGCTACAGCAGACAGTATTTTTCGGCAGAATAGCAGAGTCAACGCCAGGAGCAGCTACGAAGAATAACTGAATCCAAAGAACATTCTCGGTTTTGCCTAAAGTACCAAAGTGTTTAGAAACTTTGATAATGCTGATATCTATTTTGTCGTTAGGATTACTTTTACGATGTTGGGCTTCATTACCACCGACGAATAAACCACCATCCTTACAGTTGAGTCTGACGGAGTAGGGAACGTCAGGAAGACAGATTACATCAGTTGGACGAGTGCCAAATACGCTGAATGAACTTGCTTTTGCTTTCTTGTTGGTTGTCATTGTTTGAATTTTCTTTGATATGTGTAGAGTGTTTTGTCCCCCGTGATGTGGGGGAAATGATGATTTACCAGCGTTGTTGAGTGCCTGTAACGTAGTAATCGTATTCGTCAGAATCTATATAATTGAAATCGTTTTCAGCCCAAAGCAAAAAATCTAAGCCGTTGGTTTCATCATTGGAGTTTCTTTGCATTCCTCTGATTTTGATTTCAGCTTCAAAATCTTTGAGATACTTTGGTTGGCGAATCTCGCACCAATAGCACCCCAGAACTTGATTCAAATATCTGATTTTTTCGGCTACTTCTTCTTTCTTGCAGCCGAGATAAACTACAAATGCTGGCTCTGTCTCTGTAGCATTGCCCCAATTATGGCGATCGCCTTTAACTGCTTCGCAGATAGCTACACTTTCGCAGAGTCGAGTTACTTTAAAGCTACCGTTTGGTGAGACTTTTAGTTTTTGATTTAACATGATAATGATCTGATTATTTTAGGTCTTAATCGAGGTTTGATACTTGGCGGTGTCTCCTCGATTAATCCAATTATAGCGCGTCGTCATGCTGTAATCAATAGTTTTAATAAAACTTCATAGTATGTCGTCATGTTAGAATAAACCAGTAAATAGGAAATTAAGAATTATGCCAGGAACTAAATCTAGCGGAAGACCTGGGGGAAATCCAGATTTAGAAGAATATCAGTTCGAGCAAAAATATGACTGGGATGAGCCATGTACTGCAAAGATGACTTTAAGGCTTCCTCCATCACTTTATGAAGAGGTAAAAAAACTTCCCAACTGGCAGGAAAAAGTAAGAATAGCGATCGCTTCACTTGTTAAAGAAGAAAATCTTTCTTCTTGAGATAAAAAATACTTAGATTTACGCTTACTCAATGATACATTTATATCAACTCCGTTTTGGAGTTTGCCGTCAGTTCATTGCTTGTTTGCAATAGTTCCAAGCTGGCGGTATTTATCTTTCTATGATACCATGTTAAATTGGAATAATACCGATTAAATATGGAAATATGGGTAAAGTAGGAAAGATCGTACCACCCGATAAGATGGCGATCGCAGAAAAAAACAATATCCCGCGAACTACTTTGTACAATCGGATTCGGGCTGGCTGGGACATAGACAGAGCGATCGCAGAACCACCTAGAAAGAGGGTAAAAATCGAACGTGATGAAGAGGGAACTTTTGTAGGTGCGAATAAGGCAAAGCCCAGATTCTTTTCACTGCCAGTCGAGCTAGATGAAAAGCTAGAGAAGATAATCGAGAAAAGCGGTAAAACTCCCTCTGTCTGGTTGGAAGAAGAAATAACTAAGAAATTGAAGCGGATGAAAGTCTAGGCGATCGCTCTGGTTCTGTTGTTGAAAAGTTGTCCCTAAAGGGATACATTTCAATATCTGTGGGGGGTCATCTGACGTTTTTTTCTTACCCTTCTGAGTTAGTCACAGTTTTTCTTACTTGGCGATCCGACAGTAAACGGACAGAAAACAACGCTGGACGTATAACTAGAATTATTTAGCCAGAATTATTGATTAAACTGTACGTATAAGAGATGTTCTACGTTGAGTTTTGCCTAACTGAGCGTAT
>JADEXJ010000225.1 GCA_015207195.1 Pleurocapsales cyanobacterium LEGE 10410 | reverse complement strand
GGGAACGATCAATATCTTTAAACCTCACCGAACCAAATCCGAACAGGCTGAGGAGGAATTGAGCGCGCCCAAACTATTCTTAAATGCTCAGTTGGAAGAGATCGAAAAACCAGCAGCCAAACTGCCATCAGAACCTGAATTGCCTGAGATTGAATATAGAGAAAAAAACTGGCTAGATAGCTTGTTTAGTCCTTGGGGTTATGTAGCGATCGCTATGCTGTTGTTGGCAAATCTGGTGTCAGGTACAGTTATCTGGCGTAACTTCCGTACGGCATCTCAAACCACCCCTGTAGATTTATTAGCTGTGGGTAAAGCCGATCTAGCTAGTGATGAATTTATGCCTTTAAATCTCAGCACTTTGAGTATGATTGAAACTACAGAAGACATTATTGAAGAATCCGAATTAATTGCTACTCCTATTAGCCCCGCCCTTGCTCCGTTGAACAATTTGGCGTTGTCTTCAGCCAATTCCGAGTATTATTACATACTTACCGAATATACGGGCGATCGCTCTTTGTCATTAGCCAGGCAAAAAGTAGGACAAGTTTCTTTAGTCAATTTTCCGCAGGGAGTCTTTATTTATTTAGGTGCTTTCACCAACAAAGAACAGGCTGATGAGTTTATATTTCAGCTGAAGCAAGAAAATCTTGCAGCTCATATCTATCCGTTTGATTAATTTGCCTGCCTTATTTACTTTGTTATAATGCCCTCGCTTTTGACCAGATGAATTACTCAATACCAACTCGGTTTTCAGCGAGCAAAAGCTGATATTTCAGGACGATCGTACATTTTATTTAGCGATCGACAGTACACTGAAATAATATGTCACACTAGAGACGTGAAAAGTAAAATCACACTCTTAACTAATAATTTGTGGTGGGCTTAGTATCCTGAAGTCTGCCGAGCCTATTCTCTTTTGTAAACGATTAAAGGATATACAAGTCATGGGATTATTCGATCGCCTTAGTAGAGTTGTTCGAGCCAATATTAACGATTTAGTCAGCAAAGCTGAAGATCCAGAAAAAGTCTTGGAACAAGCGGTAATTGATATGCAGGAGGATTTGGTACAGCTGCGTCAAGCTGTTGCCAGATCGATCGCTACTCAAAAACGCACCGAGCAGCAATACAATAAAAACCAATCGGAAGCTAATACTTGGCAGCAAAGAGCGCAGTTGGCACTTTCTAAAGGTGATGAAAACTTAGCTCGCGAAGCATTAGTCCGTAAAAAATCATTTGCCGATACTGCTGCTAGCCTGAAGGCTCAGTTAGATCAGCAAAGCAACCAGGTTACTACCCTCAAACGTAATTTGATTGCCCTAGAAAGCAAAATTTCGGAAGCCAAAACCAAAAAAGATATGCTTCGCGCTAGAGCTAATGCAGCTAAAGCCAATAAACAGCTCCAGGATTCGATGAACAACCTGGGTACTAGCAGTGCCATGGGCGCATTTGAACGCATGGAAGATAAAGTAATGCAGTTAGAAGCAGAGTCGGAAACCGCAGCAGAATTGGGTGGTACTGGCATCGAACAACAGTTTGCAGCCTTAGAAGCTGGTAGCGGAGTTGACGATGAATTGGCAGCGATGAAAGCTCAACTAGCTGGTACTTCTGCTCAAACACCACAATTAGAGGCTGCCGACACAACCTCTAGTTCAAAAGATGCCGTGATTGATGCTGAATTAGACGAGTTACGTTCTCAACTCGATAATTAATACATTTACAGCCTTTTGCACAACTAATTAGTACATAGCGCAATTCAACTTATAGAAAAGCCGATTCATCCATCTGCGTTTATCTGTGTTTATCTGCGGACGCTATTTTAGTTGTCTTAGATGGCAATGCAAACCGCTGTAATAGTTACTTTTAAAAAGCCCCCTAAATCCCCCAATCATGGGGGACTTGAAGAACGGCGATCGTGACCTTCATTAATCGGATTTGGTATTACTTGTTACTTCATTATTATTTATTTGCGAGTAGCATTTTTGCGCCTCAGATTTTTTGCCCTGGCTTTCGAGTAATTTGCCCAAAATCAAATAAGCCTGGTTGAAATTTGGCTTCAATTTAATGGTGCGACGTAAACAGGCGATCGCCTGATCAATCTGATGTTGCTCTAGTAAGCTTTTTGCCAAACTAAAGTATTCTTCTGGCTTGACCCCTTTGGGTTCTAAAGTAAAAGCCTGATACCAGTGAAGAGCAGCTTTTTGTGGTTCTCCTGTTCGGTGATAAACTTTCGCTAGGTTACGATAGATTTGACCACTAGTAGGAGCAATTTGGATTGCTTCTTGATAGCAGCTAATTGCTTTTGCCCACTGTTGTTTTTGAGCGTATAGGCTGCCTAAGTTGTTCCAAGAACTCACCGACTGCTCGACACTAGCATGGTTTTGATTGGCTGCCAGAGCTTTGTTGGCAACCCTGGATAAATCAGACGAAGGTTCGGTGATGGTCAACCTATTAGATTGAGCTTCAGGTAACAGCCTGGGGGCAACCTTAGATGAAGCAATAGCTTTTGAGGAACGTTTAGCGATCGCTGGACGAGATTTGGCACGAGACAGCAGATTCCTAATGGGTTTGTTGCTTGGAGGGCGATCGCTATTGCCATCGGATAGAGCAATCAGCTTATGATAATAGACTACCGCCTGTTGCCATTCTTCAAGCTCTTCAAACATCTTAACTAGCTCTGCTAACTCTGACTTGGCTTGCGGATTTTGCTGTACTCCGTGAGTATAGAAAATGCTGGCTTCTTTAACCTTGCCCTGCTGATAAAGTTCTTGACCAAAATTAAAATATTCTTCTGAAGACAAAATTTCTGGTTCGAGATTGACCGCCTGACAGAAACATTCCAAGGCTTGGTCAAAATCGCCTAATTCTTCCCAAACCTGTGCCAAGCTACGATATGCCCCAGCTAACTTGGGATCGAAGATTACTGCCTGTTGATAATAGTCGAGAGCCTGCTGCCAATCTTTTTGCTCGGCATAAAAGCTACCCAAATTAGCGTATATTGAAGCTGAGTTAGGATTAATAGACAACGCTTTGGCATATACTCCCAAAGCTTCTGCATTCTTGCCCTTAATTTTTAAGATATTGCCTAATATTTTATAAGCATCAGCAGTGTTAGGATCGGATTCGAGGGCATTTTTACAGGCGATAATCGCCCGATGCCAATCTTGCTCCTGGAAATAAAGCCAGGCTTGTCCTAAATAAATACGTGCGATGGTTTTCTTTTGTTGTCGAGTTGGTCGATCCAAGGTGTTAGATGGTTGAATCACTGCTAATTGAGTGGGAGAATGGCGATCGCTAATTTCTAGCTGGCTGTTTTGCGTGAGTGGGGTTGGAGATTGCAAATTAATGTTCATTTAAGAACCATCGTTGAGAAAATTTGGCTGTAGAGTTGACCGAACTTAAGTAAGATAAACGAGGTCGATCTTATCTCATGAAATTGTTAATCGCCATATTGTTGACTCAATTTAGCTAAAACAAAAATTAAACACACAATCAAATGCAATTTGCCACACGTTTACAACCTCTTGCTCGTAATGTATTTGCAGATATGGATCGAGCAAAAACCCAAGGGAGAAATTTGGGTAAAGAAATTATCGATCTATCTTTAGGTTCGTCGGATTTGCCCGTTGCCCAACCAACCATCGAGGTAATTAAAACCTCCTTGCAAGATCCTCATACCCACGGTTATTTGCTTCATGCTGGGACAAAAGATTTTCGAGTTGCTGTAGCTGACTGGTATACCAGTAAATTTGGTATTACTATCGATCCCGAAACAGAAGTGCTACAGCTAATTGGCTCTCAGGAAGGTACAGCTCATCTACCCCTAGCAATTCTCAATCCTGGAGATGTGGCTCTGTTGCAAGATCCTGGTTATCCTTCCCATGCAGGAGGCGTTTACCTGGCAGGGGGGACGATCCAGCTGATGCCGTTGTTGGCGGAAAACAATTTCTTACCAGTATTAACCAACATTCCTGCTGCTACCTTAGCTAAATCCAAAATGATGGTGCTGAGCTATCCCCATAACCCGACGACGGCGATCGCTCCTTTGGAGTTTTTTCAACAAGCGGTACAATTTTGTCGTCAACACGATCTGGTGTTGGTTCACGATTTTCCCTACGTCGATTTGGTATTTGGCGATGGAGATTCTCGGCAAATTGCTCCTTCAATTTTGCAAGCCGATCCCCAAAAAGAACTCAGTATTGAATTTTTTACTCTGTCCAAGTCCTATAACATGGGAGGATTTCGGGTTGGCTATGCTATTGGCAATAGCTCTTTAATCGAAGCTCTCAGACAAATTAAAGCGGTGGTTGATTTTAATCAATATCGGGGAATTTTGAACGGGGCGATCGCTGCCTTGTCTGGTTCTCAAGAGTCCGTCCAGCAAACCGTAGCCACTTTTAAGCGTCGTCGAGATGTTTTTGTTCAGGCTCTCAATGAAATTGGCTGGCACGTACCATCACCCCAAGCAACTATGTATATTTGGGCAAAATTACCCCAACCCTGGCAAAATAGATCTATTGAATTTTGCACCAAACTAGTCACTCAAACTGGTGTAGCTGTTTCTCCTGGAGCGGGTTTTGGAAAAGCAGGAGAAGGTTACGTTCGTTTTGCTTTGGTAAAAGAACCAGAAACTCTCCGTCAGGCAGCGCAAAAAATCGAGCAGTTTTTAAAAACCACTAACCACTAACCATATGCGGAGCGGTATCCTTTAGGACTAACCTCGATCGCCAAAGTTAGAGAGTTTTATCTAAATACTTACCATTCATCCTCGTAATCTTCTGCATCTGGTCTACTGCTTACCAAATTTTCTGGCTCTGGTGATTCTGAATCATCAAATGATTGTACATTGTCTAATTGAACTAATTCACCTTCAAAACTTTGAGTTAAGTTATCTATGGCTTTTTGAAAATCATCATCAGCCTCGGTTCGTACTGAATCTTCAATAATTGCTGGAGGAGTTACGACTTCAACTTTGGGAGGAGATAAGGGAACGGGATTTTGAGCAGGCTCTATATTAGCTAATGAAGTTTTCAAGTGTGAATTGGGCAAGATTTCGACCGTTTTGCTTTGAGTCGATAAGCTTGGTTTAAGAGCATTGGCTTCTGGCTTAGGTGTCTCAAGAGCTACTGATGAAGTGTTTTGCTTATCTGGAGAGTTTTTTTTTGGTTCAGAGGTGAAATTATCCCTCGATGCAGCAGGATTTGTAGGTAAAGTACTGCCAGCAGCTGCAACTTCTAATTGAACTTTTATTTTGCGCTGACATACTTGAGCAAACGCAGCTTCGATGTTGGGAATTTTTCCCTGGTTGAGCTTCTGTAATTTAGCCGAACTAATACCGACAATGGCACTCGAACCATCAAAGCTAACTAAATGACACTGCTGTTTTAACAATGCTTGAGTTGTCGGGGGCTGCAAACAGCTAACAACCTGATGCCAAATTTCTTGATTGGTAGCAGCTGACTGTAAATTGCTTGATGGTACTGGCTCGACTAGTTCTGGTGCAGGAGAGATTTGGGTTAGGATTTTATGAGTATTTGATGTATGAGTCGGTTCAATGGTCTGATTGACTGGTGCTGGTTTTTGCTCCCTGACTGGCTGTTTGGTTTCGGGAGCGATTGGGGAGGGAATATTTGACTGAGATGTTTGCTTTGATACTTGAGAATCAACCGATGCAGAATTATTAGAATTAGGATTAGCCGTTGGGGTATCGATTATCCTAAGAGACTGCTCTGTATTTGGACTGTTTTTGGGCAATAGTCCTAGCAAAGTTACTTCCAACCACAGACGAGGTTGGGTAGTATGCTTGAGCTGAGTTTCTGACTCCTGAAGATGTTGTTGTCCCCGCAGGATTAGAGAAGTATCCCAGTTAGCTGCTTCAGTACACAGCTGTTGCCAGCAGGTTTCGGTGACGGCAACCAGATCGGGACGCTGGGGTGCAGTTTTAGCAATCAGCAAATTGAGATAAAAGCTGGCTAAATTTTGTAGGACGACTAACGGCTCTCTTCCTCTGTCTAATAGGTTGCGACACTGTTGTAAGACTTTAAGAAAGTCATTGCTATGAATCGCCTGAAGCAATTTTAATAAATCTTGTTCTGATACGGCACCGACAAGATCCCATACTTTGGCTGCGGTGATTGTTTCTGGTAACAAACTCAACTGATCTAACAGGCTTTCCGCATCTCTTAAACCACCATTGGCAAGTTGCGCGATGAGGGTGATTGCTTCCTCGGCGATCGCAATCTGTTCGGCATCGGCAATATACTTGAGATGGGCGGTCATCTCTTCAAGAGGAATACGCCGATAGTCAAACCTCTGACAACGAGAAATAATCGTTGAAAGAACTCGTTGGGGGTCGGTGGTCGCCAAAATAAATACGACCTGGGGTGGTGGTTCTTCCAAAGTTTTGAGCAGGGCATTAAATGCTGCGGTACTCAGCATATGGCACTCGTCGATCACATAAATCTTATAGCGACATTGAACGGGAGCAAAACGAGATCGCTCGATAATTTCGCGAATATTGTCTACCCCCGTGTTGCTAGCAGCATCAATCTCCATCACGTCTAATGCAGACCCCCTGGCGATCGCCAAACAGGCTTCACATTGACCACAGGGGTTAGGAGTCGGTCGGCTGCTTGCTAGACAGTTCAAAGATTTAGCTAAAATTCTGGCACTAGAAGTTTTTCCCGTTCCCCTAGGTCCTGTAAATAAGTAGGCGGGAGCAATCTTTTCTTGTTTTAAAGCATTGCTTAAAGTTAAGGCGATCGTTTCTTGACCGACTAAGTCGCCAAATGTTTGCGGTCGATACTTGTGATGCAGAGGTTCGTAAGGCATAGTAAATGTGGGCTTCCTGATTCCCTACTAGTTAGTAGAAAATCATCCCTGTACAATTGCAGTATTGAGGTTGTTAGAAACAGACGGACAGTAGATCCAATCGTACTGGAGCAACCCTTTGAGCGACATCGACATTCAAAAGTTGAAGGCAACCTTTAAATGTCGGATCTTCCACCATTTTGTTTGGGAACTGTTAACTTTGAGTGGAATTAATTTAGCTTTACTCTTAAAACCAGTATATTTGATCTAGGAAAATGAGTCATACGATTGGGCAAGCCAAGCAAGAAGATCAGCAGTCAAACTCTAACTCATCTCAAGCAGATCGAGACACGCCAAAGCCTGACAAGACAGCACCAGGATCTTTGTCAGATGCCGATTATGAATTTTTGTTTAACCAGCTATTAGAAGGAATTGCTCATGGTTGGCACGACCGCCGAATTGCTAAGTTTTTTAACCAGTTAGGCGATCGCGGAAAGCCATCAGATTGGGTTGCCTGGTTAGAACGCCTTCAAGACAAAATTATAATTCTACCAACTCAGTCCAAGGGTCAGTTGGGAACGATGATGATTCGTTTTGGAGAGCTAACTCAAGCTACTGCTGAAATCAAGCTGATTGGTGCAGCTTCTCGTCGTATTGGTAGGGAATTGTTGTTTGACAATACAAAAGACCTGATTTGGGAATATGTCGGCTCAGATTTACCGTCAGCATCTCTTCAGGCAGAGGCATCTACCGCGCAATTGTCTACAAACTTTGCCTCGCCAGCTACTATTGAACCAGAATCTGTTATAGAGTCAGAATCAACAGCACAGACCCTAGAGCAAGTTGATATTGCTACGTCTACTGAGCTTAATCCTACCATTGAGCAACAACCAGAGCAGGTTTCTGATTCCAGCACAATAGCAGAAATTCCCCCCAGAGAAGAACCAAGTTTACCCAACGAGAATAATCTATTATCGGAAACTCCCGACGAAAAAATCACGATTTCATTTCTTTCCAACTCCGACTCAAATTCA